>SKZX01000133.1 GCA_007127175.1 Desulfobacterales bacterium | reverse complement strand
ATGCCGATCTGCTGAGAGTTTATGATCTGGAGCGCTTCTTCACCGTTTGTGGCCGAAAAAATGGTATAGCCCTGCTTGTCGAAGTATTTGTGAAGCATTTCCCGTGTGGTGGTGTCGTCATCGGCGATGAGAATTTTCATGTTTTCAGCCCCCGGGTCATACGCTCGTTTGGTGGTCGTTAAGTAATGCTTGGATAGGGTCCTTCAATGAAAACCCCGCCACAAGAAAAAATAAAGGCAAAAGGGGTTTTCGGCAAGCACGGGTGCGCCCTTTGAGTTACCCCATCATAGATGGGTCTTCCAGCCGCATTGGCCGCGCGGAAAAGAAAAACCGTTTGAAACCGGCTGGTTCAGCCGACCGGTAACCGGTGAATTTCGTCGAATGTCGTAAGCCCCCTCAGCACCTTTTTAATGCCATCATAGTGCATGCTGTAAAAGTTTTCGGGATTGACGGCCTTGCGGATTTCATGAATCGGCATTTTTCCCGTGATCATTTTCTGGATGGGCGCGTCGATGAGGAGGAGTTCATGTATTCCGATCAAACCGGAAAATCCCGAATCATTGCAGTAGGGGCAGCCGTTTCCGCGCCATGCGGAGACTTCCCCGGCATACCCGTCCGTTACGAATATCGACTGTACATGATCCGGTTTAAGCGGGTACTTGACTTTGCAGATATCGCACAACCGTGACACCCGTTGCTGGGCGATAATAGCACTCAGGCAAGGGGGCTGTTCCAGGCGGATGAGTTTTTCAAGTGCGTCAAGGGTGTTGTCCGCTGTCAGGCCTGACAGGAAAAACGGGCCTGAATCGGCCGCTGCTGCGATATTTTCAAGAATCCCGGGTGTATCGACATGCTGGATGTACAGGGTGTCTGTTTTTTGCTGGAGAACGGATGCCAGCAGGTCCACGGCCAGAACACCGGCATCCGGATTGACCTGGAGTTGGTCGATTCCGGGGATAAGATATTTTGCCGCCTGTTCGATGGTCACATTTTTTTTGTGCTGATTGGCCCGCTCTTTCAGCAGGGCATAGGCAAGCGTGCTTTTCCCGGATTTGGGGGGGGCTGCAATGAGAATATGTCCCTTGGGCGCATTGAGCCGTCCGGCGATACCGCTTAAAACCCTTTTGGACAGGTAGAGACGGTTCAGTGAACTGATGCTGCGAAGCGGCCGAGCTGTGGAAAGCTTCAGAATAATGGCCGGCCCGTGTTCATCGGGCCGGCTTTCAAATTTGAGGTCGAATTTTTTCCCCGGGGTGGGTATCTGGATTCGCCCATACCGGACACCGGTTGCCGAAGGGTCAACGCCTGCCAGGACCTTCAGGCGATCGGCCAGGGCTTCGTAAATATTTTTTTCAACAGGGATTTCTATTTTGTCTCCGTAAGGGATCAACAAGTCGATGCGGGCCTTTTCCGGGCCGGGTGTCAGCCGGATTTCGCTGGCGGATTTTGTAACCCCGTAAAGGATGATGGCGATATGGAGCTGGTTCAGCGCCGCATCGCCGCCATACGCTTCCATGCTGCGCGTGGTGAGGGCCTTTTGCGAAACCAGCAGCCGGGAAGAGGACAGTTTTGAGAAAAATTCATACACTGCGCTGCTGCCGGTGTATTCTTTTTCAATAGAGGATTCGATGTCCTGTGGCAGGGCGAAAACCAGGCTTACCGGTCCGCCTGTCACCTCTTTCAGAATTTTTTCGACATCCCTGTTGTCCGGTGTCGGGGTGGCAACGGTAATGGTGTCTCCCATCTGGTATACGGGGATGGCGTAATACATGCGGGCGATGCGTTCGGGTACTTTCTGCACGACTTCGTTCTGGAAAAGGGTTTTTTCGAGGTCCACATGCGCGATGCCGATGGAGTCGCACCAGAGCTGGCAGAGTTTCCGTTTCGGCGCAATGCCGCTCTGGATCATGGTTGCCAGAACATCAAGTGCGTTGTCTTCGAATTCTTCAAGGAGGTCATTGATAAATGCCCTGTCGATGATGCCTTCGGATTCAACGAGTCTGAAAAATTCCGGATTTTTGATCCTGGGTTTTTTCATGGAACCCTGGCCCGTCATGCTGTAATGCATTATCCATCTTCCCGGGGGGATTGATTGTCGTCACGCTGCCGGATGCCTTCTTTCCGCAGAAGGTTCATGATGACGGACTGGCTGATATCGACTTCCTGTGCCATGTCTTTATACTCAACGGACAGGTCTTCTTCAATCTCGGCAAGAACCTGTTTGAGGTCGTATTTTATATCCCGTGTCATAATCCGTTTCCCTCCGTTCAGGGATTATTGCCCCCACCGGGTTTACGCGCTTATCGGTTGCCGCGCGTTTTTGTAAGCATGCCATGAGGCTTTGATGGCCGCCTTGAACTCGTCAATGCTGACGTCCTTGCGAATATACCCGGATGCCCCCGCGGAAATGCAGTCTTCAATGGTTTCCCGGTCAGCAAGGGATGTCAGCATAATCACGAAAGCGCTTGGAAAACGTGCCATGATTTCCTGCAAGGCGGTTTTTCCGGATTTCAAGGGCATGTTGATGTCCAGAAGCAGAAGGTTCGGCTTGATGCGTGCAAACATTTCAACGGCTTCTTTCCCGTCTTTTGCCTCTCCGGCAATTTCGGAGTTCATGTCTTTCATGATGGCGCCGATATACCTGCGCACATGCGCTTCATCATCGGCAATCATGACGCGGTTCTTTTTTTTGCCAGTCATTGGGACGCCGTTTTTGTCAGATTTTCCGGTTTTTATTCAAGGCAAGGCAACAAAGCGCCCTGTTTTGCGATGCGACTCACATGTATCAGAAATGAATACCTTCTACACGTCTTTCTGAAAATATAGCAAAAAAATACGGTATCTTCAATAGTTTTTCCGGCGCTTTTCAAGGCGTCGCCCTGAATGGGCTGATAATGGGGCGGGGCGGACAACCTGTCCGCCCCCGATAATGATGTCAGTGAATGGCTTCGGCCATAAGGTCGGCTACAAGCTTGTTGAACCTGGCGGGGTTCTCCACCTTGCCCCCCTCGCCGATTACGGCTAGGTCATACAGCAGGTCGCTGTAGTCTTTCAATTTGTCGGATTGGGCGTTTTGTTCGTGGACTTTTTTGATTTTTTCAACGACGGGATGACCGGTATTGATTTCAAGGATGCGCTTGCTTTTGGGAATCGACTGGCCGGTGGCTTTGAGGATTTTTTCCATGTAGGCGCTCATGTCGTGGGTGTCCCCGGTGAGGCAGGAGACGGAATTCTTCAAGTGGGAGGACGGCTTGACGTCCTTGACCCGGTCTTCCAGGTGCCCCTTGAGCGTGTCGAACAGACCGGAGAATCCGGACTTTTTCCCCTCATCGCCGGCTTCAATATCCAGGTCTCCCTTTTCGGCGCTCTTGAGTTTTTTACCCTTGAATTCCGTAAGGGTCTGAACCAGGAATTCATCGACCGGGTCGGTCATGAGCAGCACCTCGTAGTCTTTTTCCTTGAGCGCCTCGAGATGCGGACTGTTTATGATGGATGAAAGGGTGTCGCCGGTAATGTAGTAAATATATTCCTGGTCCGGCTGCATGTCGGCAATGTAGTGCGCCAGGGAGCGCCACTTGTTTTCTGAGCGGGTGGTTTTATAGCGCAGGAGGCCTGTCAGCCGTTCCTTGTTATCCCAGTCATTGTAGGCACCTTCCTTGAGGACGGCGCCGAATTCGTCAAAAAACTTGTCGTAGGTTTCTTCGTCCATTTTTTCAAGCTTTTCAAGCACCTTTTTAACAAGATTCTTGCGGATGTTGCGTACCAGGGCGTCCTGCTGCAAAAGTTCACGGCTGATATTGAGGTTCAGGTCCGGCGCGTCCACCACGCCGCGAATAAAGCGAAGGTACTCGGGGAGCAGGTCTTTGCAGTTGTCCATGATAAAGATGCGCCTGCTGTAAAGCCTTACACCATGAGACCGGTCCGGGTGGAAGAGGTCAAAGGGCGCTGTTGAGGGGATGTATAGGAGCGCCGTATATTCAGTGGTGCCTTCGAGCTTGATATGAATGCGATCCAGCGGCGGGTTCCAGTCATGGCTGACATGGGAATAAAAATCCTTGTATTCATCGTCGGTGATGTCGCTCTTGTTTCTCGCCCATATGGCTTTCATGGAATTCAGGGTTTCTTCGCGGACAACCGTTGTGGTCTGTTTTTCAATGGGCTTTCCGTCCTGGTCCAGGACAGTGCTGCCGTCCGCTTCGCTTTCCGCTTCCTCTTTTTCAACGTCCATGACCACGGGGTAACGGACAAAGTCGCTGTGCTGCTTGACCACCCTGCGGACGGTCCACTGGTCTGTAAAGTTTTCTTCACCCTGCTCCACGGGTTTTAAATGGAGAATGATATCGGTCCCCCTGGAGGGCTTGTCGGTTTCTTCAATGGTAAACTCCCCCTGGCCTTCAGATTCCCATTTGACGGCCTTGCTGTCATGGGGGCTCCGGGTGATCACGGTGATCCTGTCGGCCACGATAAAGGCGCTGTAGAAGCCGACGCCGAACTGGCCGATCATTTCGGCGGACAGAGCGTTTTCCTTTTTTGACTGCTCCAGGGCCCTGATGAAAGCCGCCGTGCCGCTTTTGGCGATGGTGCCGAGGTTTTCGACCACCTCGTCGCGGGTCATTCCGATGCCGTTGTCGGACACCGTCAGGGTATTTCTTTCCTTGTCCGGAATGAGCTT
>SKZX01000257.1 GCA_007127175.1 Desulfobacterales bacterium | reverse complement strand
CGCGCCATGAGCCAGTTGGCCAGGATCATCATTTCAGATACCAGGACTCTGGAAGGGGTTTCCCTGCTTGCGCTTCTCACGCTGACCTCCCCGCCCGGGAAGACACGCACGTTTATTTCCGGCAGCAGGATCTGCAACGCCCCCTGTGAAAGCCGGTTTTCCCGGAAACGGACGGCGACGTTATGCAATAAAGCCAATTGCTCGTCATCTTCAAGCATGAGGTCGGCGTCACTATACGTGAGCTGGCGCTCAACACGAATGAAAGAGGCATAAACCTCCTTATCCAGGACTTCCGCATTGGGCGTTACCGTAAACATGACACTGATGGCCGGCCGGACTTCGCCGCGAACGAGGGAGCAGATATTTTCGGCCAGGCTCGTCGGGATCATGGAAATCTTTTCGTCGGGCATGTATATGGAGGTGCCTCTGCCGAGCACCTCTCTGTCAATTGCACCTCCTTTTTTGATGTATGTGCCGACGTCCGCCACATGAACCCCGATACGGTAATTTTTTCCGGCCTTCTCGACGCTCAGGGCGTCGTCATAATCGAGCGTTCCATGACCGTCGATCGTCAGCAGGGGCAACCCGGTCAGATCCGCCCTGGCCGACTCCCCTGCATCATGTACTGTCAGCGGTGTGATCCGCGCCGCCTCCACCATGGTATCGTCGGAAAAGCCCGTCCGTAAATCGAACCGGTAGAGGTCCAGGTTTTCATCCCTGCTCCATCTGCCGGCTTTCACCATGGCCGCAAAAACAGCTTCCGGGTTTTCCGATCCCGCTTTTTTAAGGATACTTCTTGCAAGGACAGCGTGGTCCGTGTCTTTTCCAAAAAGGTAATACTGCTGGAGACTATCGACGGCTTCAGCGACCATCTCCGATTCGGGGGGGACTTCGCCCTTCATGACAGCCTGAAACCAGGCAGTACCTGTTGATATCACCTGTTCCCGGCGAATCTCGGCTTCGCGCTTTGCGATATTCTGCTCAACCACGGATTCGGGATGGGGATAGAATGCCTCGTTGTCGAACTTGAAGTATATGCGGTTTTCAAAAAAAGCACGGATAACCGCAGCCTCGTGATCGCTCGTAGGCTCTCCCACAAAGCAGAAGCCCGTCATGGAGTCCAGGTCGATCCATTCGTCATAGGCGTGCAGCGCCTCCCAGATTTCCCGGATGTCGATGCTCCTGGCAAGCGCCTGGCGCTTCCGGGCAAAGGCCTTGAGCGCTTCCACGACAGGGTCGCGGCTCTGCCGGATGTCGACTTTGTCCCTTGATATATGGGAAAGGCGGGATTTTTTGTGGTTCAACTCACGATTGTTCTCATTGAGCAGCCGCACGCGCTCGCCCAGAAACTCCAAGACAACGGCACAATATATTTTCTGCTGGTCTATGTATTCAACGATTGTTCCCGGTTCCATCAATTATTTTCGCAATCTACGGCGCATGCTGGGGTGGGTATATATGTATCGTCGCAATTAAAAAACCCGGTGATCTGATGCGCCGCTAAAGGGTCGATCACCGGATAGCCCGGCAATTGAAATTCAGAGAAAAAATGCATTTCAACGCACTTTACTTGCGATTGACCAAAAAAGAGGTGATCCGGTTTCCTTCCCTGTGCTTGACGGTCGCAATATAATTGTCGAACATGATCTGCTCCTGCTCGCTGGGGATACGCCCGATCTGCTCGAGGATAAAACCCGAAAAGGTTTCGTAGTCGGGTGATTCGGGGATGCTGGTGTTCAGCCTTTCATTGATCAGGCGGACATCCGCGGAACCCGAAACCAGCCATTCATTCTCTTTTATCTTGACCACCTTGGGCTTGATGATGTCGGTTTCATCCACAATGTCACCCACGATGGCTTCCAGCACATCCTCAAGAGTGACCAGCCCGACCACCTCCCCGTATTCGTTGACGACCACGGCGGCGTGCTCTTTTTTCCGCTTGAACTGCTTGAGCAGCTGGTCCAGCTTTTTGTATTCCGGAACAAAATAAGGTTCGCGCATGATTTTTTCAATATCAACGGCCCCGCCCGCTTTGAGATGCTCATTGAACAGGTCCTTGACATTGATCACACCCACGGTGTTGTCGATATTGCCATCCACCACGGGCACTCGTGTATAACCTGAATCGAGGATGCGATCAAGCGCGAGTTCCTTGCTGCGCTCTATAAAAAACATATCCGCGGAAGGGGTCATGATTTCTGAAACGCTCAGGTCGTCCAGCTTGATGATATTATGGATCAGCTCGCGCTCCTCGGGGTTGATCTCACCGTCCTCATGGACCACATCGACAAATGTAATCAACTCTTCCTCGGTGAGGGGCGGCGCTCCCTTTTCGACGCCGGCCATCCGCGGAATAAAATTGAGCAGCCAGATGACCGGCAGAAAAAGATAGGAAAGCCAGTAAATCGGATAAATCACCAGCTGCGAGATCAGCACATTTTTCTGGGTAGCCACCGTTTTCGGGAAAATCTCTCCAAACACCAGCACCAGAAGCGTCATGACCCCCGTTGCGATGCCGACCGCATTTCGGCCGGGGAAATAATGGAGCGTAATGACCGTTGCCAGGGAGGATGCCCCGATGTTGACGATGTTGTTGCCGATCAGAATAGTGCTCAACAGCCGGTGCGGGTCCTGCTTCATTTGGTATATGAGCTGGTTCACCCTGGCTTCGGACTTCACAAGATGCCGCGTCTTGGTCCGTCCAAGGGAAAACAGGGCGGTCTCTGACGACGAAAAAAAACCCGATAAAATCAGTAGAAAGACCAGCAGGATAAAATGCCCCGTCATGAACGGTTACTCCTTTTCATGCAAAGATATGCCATTATGTAAAAACGCCATCAACGGAAGGCTCATTTCGCCCCCTCGGTGGACGGGTCCGCCAGGGGATCGACCTCATCTGCCGGCGGGGCTTCCTCCCGGAAAGCCGGGGATGGCGGCGCCTCCTTGATATAGATGTCCTGCTGCGGAAATGCAATCCGAATTCCCAGTTCCCGGAACTGGCTGGTAATGCCGTCGCGGACTTCCGTTTCAACGGGGATGAAATGGTCGACATGCATCCAGATGCGCAATTCAAACAGCATGGCGCTTTCACCAAGCTCGACAAGATACACTTCCGGGTAGGGCCGGCGCAATACCCGGGGGTGCTTGAAGGCGATATTCATCAGGGTTTCCTTGACCAGCCGGATATCCGAGTCATATGCCACCCGGACACGGATGCGGCGGCGGATGCGGGGATCGCGAAAACTCCAGTTGGTCACCATCCGGCTCACAAAATCGGCATTGGGTATGATCAGATCGGCGTTGTCGTATGTTTTTACATAGGTGGCCCGCACGTTGATTTCCTTCACCGTTCCCCACATACCCTCGATCTCGACGACATCGCCTACCTGGATGGGGCGTTCAAACAATAAAATGATGCCGCTGATGAAATCCTTGAAAATGTTCTGGAGGCCGAAACCGAGGCCGATACCCAATGCACCGAACACAACGGCCAGGGACGTGCCTGAAATACCGATCATCTGCATGGCAACAATGATGCCGACGGCCCATAAGCCGTAAGCCGATATCCGGGTTATGGAATCCTTGAGCCCCTCTTCCATGTCGGACTCGTAAAGGATGCGGTTCCGGAGGACGGACTTCCACAGTACCGACAGCGTATAAATTATCAGCAGCACCACTGCGGCATACACCACGCCCATTGCCCTGAACTCGAAATCCCCGATGCTGACACCGAAATTGACCGCATAAAACAGGTCCACCAGAAAAGTGCGGTCCGCGCCCCATGCCAGGGGCAGGGAAAACAGCAGCAGAATCACCAGGGCCAGTCGCGCGATCCTCACGATGAGCCACCTGACCGGGTAAGGCTGCTCCTCGAACTGGTCCTCGGACAGATCTTCGGATTTTTCAATATACATTGAAACATCCGATTCCTTAAGAAAGCCGAACAGAATAAATGCCCACAGCGCTGCGAGCACCGTTCGCCAGAGACCGAGGAACCACAAGACCGCAATCCCCCCATATCCGGTCAGTTCCGCCAGGATGCCTGCGAATACAAGCGCCAACCCGGTAACGACCACCACCACCCGGGCGTTCTCAAACCACGCGTATTGCGCCAAGACGGAAGCGAAGGCGTTCTCGTAAAAAACCTTCAGGAAATACCCCATCCACACCAGGAGTGCAAACTGCCCCAACAGGCGCCAACTCGTCAAAAGAATACAGTCAACACAATAAATGCGGCTGACCAGGATATAGATCGTACCGAAAAAAAATATAGCCACAAAAAGCATGCGGACCAGGGGTATCAGCCGGAGAAACAGCGGATCTTCAATTGTGCGGCGTATCCCGCGCAAAAAAACAAGACCCCAGTGAACCCCCAGAAAGAGGATCAGTATCCGAATAATAACGGGAAACATGGCGAAAAACGGTGCCAACTGGTATACGGGGCGTACAGGATACCAGTAGAAAAATGCAATCGCCCCAACGATAAGCACTGAACGCTGAATAAGCTGCAGGAGAAGATAGCGATAAAAATAATGCTGCTCGAGCACCTTCGCCTTGACAATCCCCAGGTACCGGGCCAGCAAGTAAAGCAATGCCTGCAATATGAGAAAAAAAGACAGAAACGTAATCAGGAATATGGCATAGGCATCCCACCGGACATCATCCGGCTTATG
>SKZX01000274.1 GCA_007127175.1 Desulfobacterales bacterium | reverse complement strand
ACGGCATGCTCCCAGGGATGCACCGACCAGGTGTTTCAAGGGCAGCCCATATTCTGCGCGGGCAATCCCGAGGCCGGGTATGAAGGGGAGCGGAAAATCGTCCGAACCGATTCCCCCCGGCAGGTGATGGTTGTGGGCGCAGGACCTGCCGGGCTGGAGGCGGCCGTGGTCGCGGCCGCAGCGGGCCACCATGTGGCGATCTATGAAAAAGACAGCGATATCGGCGGGCAGTTGTGGATGGCCGGCGCCCCCCCGCACAAGTCCGAACTCCTTGAGTTCATCCGCTACTACCGGGCCATGATCAGAAAACACAACATCCCGCTTCATTTAAACACAACGGTGGACCTTGGGTTGATCCGGGACAGAAACCCGGATCATGTCATTGTCGCTGAAGGGGCCGAACCGCTGATCCCGAAGATCCAGGGCAGCGAGGGACCCAATGTGCTGACCGCCTGGGACGTCCTCAAAAACAACCCCCCGCTGGGTCCGAACGTGGCCGTTGTCGGGGGCGGGGCCGTGGGTCTTGAAACCGCGCTGTTTGTGGCTGCCAGAGGCACCATAACGCCTGAAATCCTTTATTTCCTCTTTGCGTACGAGGCCGAGAGCGTGGAACGGCTCCGGGAGTTGATGTTCCAGGGCACCAGCCGGGTCACGGTCTTTGAAATGCTGCCAAAAGCGGGGGCCGACGTGGGGAAGTCCACCCGGTGGGTCCTTTTCGACAACCTCGACCGGTATGGCGTCACGGTCCACACCAACGCCAGGGTCGCGTCGATCGAGGGTGGAAACGTGCGCTTTGAGAAGGACGACCGCGAGGAGAGCCTTTTTTTCGACCAGGTCATCCTCTCGTCCGGATCCAAACCGGTGAGTCGGCTGGCACAAGAATTAAAGGGTTCGGGTGTATCCTGTCAGGTCATCGGGGACGGGCTGAAGCCGGGAAGAATACAGGATGCGGTGCACCAGGGGTACCTGGCCGCGGTGAAAGCAGGGCAGGGCGGGTCATCGGCTTCGGGATAGCGGTTGCAGAATACGGAGGATTTCATCGCCGGCCGCCTTTGGGTCGCGTCCTTCGGGAAACCGGATAATCAGCTTTTTTTTGCGGCTGCCGTGCCCGGCAAGGATTTCCATCCGGGAGGCCGGAATGCCCAGTGTTTTGGACAGGAAGCGAATGCACATCCGGTTGGCGGCGTTGTCGACGGGCGGGGCGGTCAGGCGGATTTTCAGCGCGTTTTCATGAACGCCGGACACCGCGTTGGCCGAAGCCCTGGGCTGCACGTACACCGCAAACACGATGCCCGCATCTGTCGTCTGCGTTTCAAACATGCGTCAATTGGCGGCAGCAATGCCGGTGGTCCGTTCGATGGCCCGCTCGATCTGCTGCCTTGCCTCGTCGTAGGTCCGGGTGACGGGAAATTCGGGAAATTCCAGGGCCACGTTTTCCGGCGGCCGGAACAGAAAGGCGGCGTCCGCGGTTTTGAGCATGCTGATGTCGTTGTAGGAATCGCCGAACGCGATGACCTTGTAGTTCAGCCCCTGGAGTGCCAGCGTGGTTTTTTTCTTTCCGTCGGGCTGCCGCAGGCGGTAGCCCCGGATGGTGCCGTCGGGCGCAACGTCCAGGCTGTTGCAGAAAAGGGTGGGGCGTTTCAGTTTTGCCATCAGGGGCCCGGCAAACTGTACGAACGTGTCTGAAACGACGATCAGTTGGTGGTCAGCCCGCAGTTCGTCAAGAAATTCCAGCGCGCCTTCCAGGGGGTCGATGCATGCGATCACGTCCTGGATGTCCTTTAGCTTCAGTTTGTGCGCGTCCAGGATGGAAAGCCGTTTTTGCATCAGGACATCATAGTCCGATATGTCGCGGGTGGTCAGCCTGAGTTCGTCGATGCCGGTTTTTTCGGCCACGTTGATCCATATTTCCGGCACAAAGACCCCTTCGAGGTCGGAACAGATGATGTGCATGGTGCTTCCCTTTGCTGGTTTGTCTTATTTTTTTTAGCAGTTAAAGAATTAACCGGGCCGGTCCTTAATGCCCGCTTTCCTCGATGCGGATGAGGACGGGTTTTTGCGTACTCACGTCCAGTGCGGATATTTCCTTCAGGGCGGTCTTCACATGGGCTTCTTTCGCCTGGTGCGTGAGCATGAAAAGGGGAACGCCGCCGTCAAGCTTGCGCTCGGTCTGGTGGACGGACTTGATGCTGATGTCCTGATTTCCCAGTATGCCGGCGATTTTGGCCAGCACTCCGGGACGGTCGAATACCGTGAACCGGAAGTAATAGTGGGTTTTGATCTCATCGATGGGGCGGATGGGTATTTCCCGGATGTGGGCTGCCTGGTAGGCGCGCATGGGCACCCGGATGCCGCCGCCGGCCAGGATGTTCCGGGCGATATCGGCGATGTCTGAGAGTGCGGCGGTGCCCGTGGGCATCATGCCCGCACCGTGGCCGAACAGAACCATATCCCCGACCCCGTCACCGGTCAGGGTGACCGCGTTCATGGTGCCCGAGACCGTTGAAAGCTGGTTGGAAAACGGCACCATGGTCGGGTGAATCCGTGCGTCCACCACCCCGTTGTCAAACTTGCTGATGGCCAGCAGCTTGATGCGGTATCCGCAGTCCCTGGCAAACTCGATGTCCAGGGGCGTGATGCCGGATATCCCCTCGATATAGATGTCGTCCAGGTTGATTTTCATGCCGTAGGCCAAAGCGGATATGAGGGCCAGTTTGTGGGCCGTGTCGAACCCGCCCACGTCCAAAGTCGGGTCCGCCTCGGCATATCCCTTTTCCTGTGCGTCTGTCAGCGCTTCGGCAAACGTGATGCCTTCGTTGGTGATCCGGGTGAGAATGTAATTGCAGGTGCCGTTGAGGATGCCCGCCACGGCCCCGATGCGGTTGCTGATGAGCGTCTCCCGGATGGTCTTGATAATGGGCATGCAGCCGCCCACGCTGGCCTCAAAAGACAGGTTCACCCCTTTTGTTTCGGCCTTTTCAAACAGCGCGTTGCCGTGCTCGGCCAGAAGCGCCTTGTTGGCGGTCACCACGTGCTTGCCGTTGTCGATGGCGCGATCGATGACTTCTTTTGCGATGCCGGTGCCGCCGACCATTTCGGCCACAATGGCGATGTCGGGGTCATCAGTCACGGCAAACGGGTCGGTCGTCAACTGTCCTGGCGCAAAATCAATGCCCCGGTCGCGTTCGATATCCAGGTCCGCCCCTTTTTTCAGGACCAGCTGCGCACCCAGCCGGGCGCTGATCACGTCCCTGTTCTGGACCATGAGCCGGGCGATTCCGGTGCCAACGGTTCCCATGCCGACAATACCGATATTGATCTTCTTCATTGCAGTGCCTTGGTTTTTAAAACGTTGAAATCGATGTCATGATTTTTGAACCAGCAGTTTTTTAATCCCCCGGGTGGCCTGGTTGGTCCGCATGTTGTTTTCGATGAGTGCGAAGCGCACGTAGTCATCGCCGTAAGGCCCGAACCCGATTCCCGGGGAGACCGCCACCTTGGCTTCCCGCATCAGCAGCTTGGAAAATTCAAGGGATTTCAGGTGGGCGAACGGTTCCGGTATTTTCGCCCATACGAACATGGTCGCCTTGGGCGGTGGGACATTCCAGCCCGCCCGGTGAAGGCCTGTGATCAGGGCGTCGCGGCGTTCCTTGTACAGGTTGCAGATTTCCGTCACGCAGTCCTGCGGGCCGTTGAGCGCAATGATGGAAGCGATCTGGAGCGGCTGGAAAATGCCGTAGTCAAGATAGCTTTTAATGCGCTTGAGGGCGGCGATGGCATCCTTGTTTCCCACGCAGAACCCGATCCGCCACCCGGGCATGTTGTAGCTCTTGGAAAGCGAGAAAAACTCGACACCGACGTCTTTGGCCCCTTTTGCCTGTAGGAAACTCGGCGGCTGGTAACCGTCAAAAACAAGGTCCGCATAAGCAAGGTCGTGTATCACCAGGATGTCATGCTCCTTTGCAAAGGCGACGATTTTTTCGAAAAACGCCAGGTCCACCGTTTCCGTGGTGGGGTTGTGGGGGAAGCACAGGATCAGCGCTTTCGGCTTCGGCCAGGTGTGCTTGGTGGCATGCACCAGGTTTTCAAAAAAGTCCGTGTCCGGGCCCAGGGGAATGTAGCGGACATCCCCCCCCGATATGATCGCGGAAAAAGGGTGGATGGGATAGGTGGGGCTGGGCGTGAAAACAACGTCGCCCGGGCCCACGGTGACCAGCATGAGATGGGAGATGCCCTCCTTTGCCCCGATGGTGACAATGGCCTCACTCGCATAATCGATGTCCACGTCAAACCGGCGCTTGTACCAGTCCGCAATGGCCATTCGCAGCTTGCGGATGCCCATGGATGCGCTGTACCTGTGGTTATGCGGCTTTTTGGCCGCTTCGATCATCTTGTTGACGATATGGTTCGGGGTCCCCTGGTCCGGGTTGCCCATTCCCAGATCAACGATATCTTCCCCGGCGTGCCGCAGTTCCATCTTAAGCTCGTTTACAGCAGCGAAAACGTAGGGGGGAAGCCTGTCCAGCCTGGCAAATGTTTTTTTGTTCATAACACGGTCCCTTGTGGATGGTGTGCATGATAATTGTCAATGTTGAGTCTGAATACACCACATGACGGGGGATGTCAAAAAAATTGTTTTGACTTTTGTTGGCATTTGGGCTACCAATGCCTATTTTTCTATT
>SKZX01000057.1 GCA_007127175.1 Desulfobacterales bacterium | reverse complement strand
TGTTAACCGGTGGTTAAAACCACCGGCTATATTGTGTATCCCCTCCGGGGATGGGGGGGTGTTGGCTTTGACCCGGGAGACAGACTGGAAGTCTGTCCCCTGGGGAACTTTATGCCGGGTAGCCCGTGATTTCACGGATGGATTGGTAGAGGGGCTTGAGGCGGGCGTACATCTTGAGATAGACCTTTCTGTAGAGGTCGTCGTAGAGTTTGTGGTTCTCGGCAATGGGGTCATACTGGTCCCCCATGTGGGTCATGGCTTTGATGGCCCGGTCGTAGTCCGGATATAAACCCACCCCCACGGCCGCGTTGATGGCGGCGCCGAGGCCGGAGGTTTCATATAGGTGCGGCCGGGAGGTCGGCAGGTTGAAGATGTCGGCCGTCACCTGCATGGCGTTTCTGCTCTGGGACCCCCCGCCGGACACCCGAAGCTGCCGGATAGGTATTTTTGTGCGTTTTTCGATGCGCTCCCGTCCTTCGCGGAGGGCATAGGCAAGCCCTTCGAGAATGGCCCGGTAAACATGGCCCCGGGTGTGGATATCCCCGAATCCGATGATGCCACCCTTGGCTTCCGGCCCGGGAAACGCAATGCCCGGCGTCCAGTAGGGCTGAAGCATCAAACCCTTGCACCCGGGGGGGATGTCGTCGATGAGCCGGTCAAACAAAACTTCGGCTTCCGTTCCCATCTTTTCCGCCTTTTCGCGCTCCTTGTGCCCGAATTCGTTCTTGAACCAGCTTACCATCCAGTATCCCCTGAAAATCTGTACCTCCAGGGAGTACTGCCCGGGTATGGACGAAGGGTAGGGGGGGATCAGAAAAACCGGCTCCACGTATTTTGAATGGGTGACGTTGATGGTGGCGGTGGTGCCGTAGCTGATGCAGCCGGTGTCCGGGGAAAGGCTGCCGGAGCCGATCACCTCGCACGCCTTGTCCGCGGCCCCGGCGATGACGGGCAGACCTTCAGGGATGCCGGTTTCACGGGAGCAGGCATTGCTGATATGTCCTAAGACGTTGCCCGGGGAAACCAGGCGGGGAAGCAGTTCCGGTTCTATGCGGATGCCTTCCCATTTCCAGTCCGAAGGTTTGGCCCAGTCAAGGCGTTTGAAGTCAAAGGGGATGTAGCCCACCTGGCTGGCGGTTGAGTCGGTAAATTCGCCGGTGAGCCGGTAATTGAGGAACCCCGAGAGCAGTAGGTACTTGTGTGTTATTTTCCATATTTCGGGCTGGTGGGTGCGTATCCAGTTGGCCTCGGCTTCCCGCTGAAAATGGGCCACAACGCGGCTGGCGCCGGCCACTTTGAACAGCAGCCCCCACAGGCCGCCGATGGGGGGAAGGCCGGTGGTCCTGCGCTGGTCCAGCCATAAAATGGCGGGGCGAAGGGGCTTGCCGGATTGGTCGACGTTGACCACGGTGCCGCGCTGGGTGGTGACGCAGACGCCGGCGATGCGCGTTTTGTCGACTTTTTTGTCCTCCCAGAGGCCGTTGCAGGCGCTGCAAAGGGTGTTCCAGTAGAGCTCCGGGTCCTGCTCCGCCCACCCCGGGTGGTCCGAATAATAAGGTTCAAAGGGGATTTTGACGATGGCCGTCATCTGGCCGTCCGGGTCAAAGGTCATGGCCTTGAGGCTCTGGGTGCCGTTGTCAATGGAGAGGAGGAGGTCTTTGCTCGCCATGGGGGGGTTCCTTTGTGTTGGTATGGGATATTGGGGGGTTTGGCTTTGACCCGGGAGACAGACTGGAAGTCTGTCCCCTGGGGCAGTGCTTTGACCCGGAAGCTGTTCCCTGGGGGCAGTAAAGCCTCCAGGGGACAGATTTTTAATCTGTCTCCCGGGTCGAGAAGATGGTTGTCTTTGGTTCCTTGGTTTTAACCCGGGAGACAGACTGGAAGTCTGTCCCCTGGGGGGTTTGGCTTTGACCCGCAGGGGTCTATAATGGAAGCTGTTCCCTGGGGGATGCGGTCACGGTAAAGGTTGCATCTTGCCCAACATCTCATGGTACCCGCAGCGCCGTATTCACATAATCGTTGTACATCTGCAGCTCCGTTTCCCACCGGTCGCCGTCCCAGTTCAGCACCGGCTCGCAGAGGTTCCGGATTCGCGGCAGGTGCTCCCGGCCGCCGTCTTTCAGGAGCATGCCCATGCGGACCCTGCGGAGCAGGAGGTCGGTCAGGTGGCGGACGTTTTCGGATTCGGCCGCGAAAGGGATTTCCGCCCAAAGGGTATGGGTCCCGGGAATGCATTCCAGGTCCCTTGCCTCGGCCCGGTCAATGATGGACGCCGCATGTTTTCCGTACCGGCCGTAAAGGTTTCGCAGGTTTGGCGCGGGGAGTCCTTTCGGGTTGTCTGCTGGAAGGGGCACCTTCGCAAAAGCCGGCGACTTGAGATCGACCCGGGCGTCGGCAGGAAGCCACGGTTTTGTTGCCTTAAGCGCGTCGGCGGCAAGGATGCGGAACGTGGTCAGTTTGCCGCCGGTCACCGTGACAAGCCCCTTGTCCGCCCAGATGACGTGCTCGCGGGACTCCTTTGACGGGTCCACGTTTTCCTTCCGGGTGAGGACCGGTCGAATGCCTGCAAAGGACGCACTGCAATCCCCAAGCGTCAGGTTGGCTTCGGGAAAATAGGTGTTCAGGCATTCCATCATGTAGGCGGCTTCTTCAGCGGTGGCCGTTACTTCCGTATTGAGGTCGTTTCCGTGGTCGATGTCCGTGGTGCCCAGCATAAGGGCGCCTTCCCAGGGGATGATGAACAGCGGCCGGCCGTCGTCCGGGTGGATGAGGGTAACGGCCCTTGTAAGGGGAAGGCGGTCGGCCGGGATCACCAGGTGACTGCCCCGGAGCGGCCGCAGGTGCATATCGCTTTCGTGGACCGGGTGCAGGGTCTCGGCCCATGCGCCGGTGGCATTGATCACGGCAGGCGTTGAAACGGTATGGCTTTCACCGGTTTCCACGTCCGTGATGTCGATGCCGGTCACCGCACCGTCCTCGTTGCGGACGATCCCTGTCGCGGAAGTATAGTTCAGGGCCTGGCCGCCGTCTTCCGCGGATTCGCTGATAAGACGGAGCACCAGGCGCGCGTCGTCGGTCTGGGCGTCCATGAAGCGGAACCCGCCGGAAAGGCCGGTCGTGTCGATCCCGGGCACCATTTCTGCGAATTCCTTGCTGTCCATGTGAGAATGATAGAGTTTTCCCGCCATCAGGTCATACAGCACAAGGCCGGCGGTGAGTGGCAGCCTGCCCGGCCCCCTTTCCCTGTAAATCGGCATGAGAAAATCGATTTCATCGACCAGGCCCGGTGCTTCATCAAGGAGCCGCTGGCGCTGGCGGACGGATTCGTAAGTCAGCAGGAGCTTTCCCTGCTTGAGGTACCGGAGCCCGCCGTGGACGAGCTTGGATGAGCGGCTGGACGTGCCGTAGGCAAAATCGTTTTTTTCCACCAACAGGGTTTTGAGCCCCATGCGGACGGATTCCCGCAACACGCCCGCCCCGGTGATGCCGCCGCCGACCACCACGAGATCATACGCTTTATCGATGGGCTTATTTTCCATGTCAGCACCTTTTTAATCGGTCAGTTTTTCCGGGTTCATCCGGTTTTGCGGGTCCAAGCCCGAAAATACGGATTTCATGACAGCAATGCCGAGGTCACCTTTTTCAGCGCCGAGATAGCGCTTGTGGTCTTCCCCGACGCCGTGCTGGTGGCTGATGGTCCCCCCGGCGGCGACGATTTCACGGCTTGCCGCCGATTTCAGAAGGCGCCATCGTTGGAGGGTTTCTTCGGGACTCCGGCCCAGCCGGAAGAGATAGGTGGTGTAAATGCTCGACCCGCTTGAATACACATGCGACAGGTGGGTAAAAACGTGCACTTTTTCGTTGATGTGATCAAGGGCGGTCGCAATGGCGTTTTCCACGGCATTCATGGTCGGGGTGACCTGTTTCCAGTTGGTGGCGGTTTCCAGGGTGTCCACGGCATAACCATGCTCCCAGAGGGTGTTTCTGAGGTAGGGCGCCCGGAAGCGGTTTTTCCGCCAGGCGTCCCCCATGGGCCTGCCCGTAGATATGCCGCCGTGGCGCCGGATAATGGCGCTTGCAAGGCGCTTGCCGTCTGAGTAGAGCCTGGATGGGCCGATAAGCCCCAAAAGCATCATGCACCAGTTTTCTTCCTTGAGGCCGCGCAGTCGAAGGTAGCTTTTCAGAAGGCCGACCTGTTTTTCATGGCCGGCCAGAAACAGGTTGGTATAGGTTTCCATGGGGTTGCTGAGCCGGACCATGGACAGGGGAACGGCCTCGTTGGCCAACTCAAACACCGCGCTGACCGCCGCGTCCCAATTGGGGAAGAAAAAGCCGTACACGTAATCGTTTTCAGGGATGCGGGAAATCCGAACCGTCGCCCGGGTCAAAAGCCCCATGCGCCCTTCGGAGCCCAGCACCAAGTGCCTGAGGTCGGGCCCGGCAGCGGACGCGGGATAGGGCGGGAAGCTCATCTTTCCCCTTGGGGTGACCATTTCCCCGCCTGCAAAAAGGTCCTCGATCCGGCCGTAATACAGCGACTGCTGACCCGATGAGCGGGTGACCACCCATCCGCCCAGGGTGGAATAGTCAAAGGACTGGGGGTAATGCCCCAGGGTATACCCATGGGGTGACAAGGCGGCTTCAAGGGCCGGTCCGGTGATGCCCGCACCGAACGTTGCCAGCA
>SKZX01000052.1 GCA_007127175.1 Desulfobacterales bacterium | reverse complement strand
ATGGCCGGGTTGATCGGCGTTCTTGCCCTTTCCGGGCTCAACGGTTTTTTTCATCTGGACGGGGTGGCCGACACGGCCGACGGCTTTCTGAGCGCGCGACCCAGGGAAAAAATACTCGAAATCATGCGCGACAGCCGGATCGGCACCATGGGTGTTGTCGGCCTGTTTTTCATTTTGGGACTCAAATGGTCGGCCCTTGCCGCCATGGCCCCGGGGGATGGTTGGCGGGCCCTGGTTATCGCCGCCGTGCTGGCGCGCGCAGCACTGGTGCTGTCCATGGGGTTGGCCCCCTATGCAAGAAAGGAAGGCGGGCTTGTGTCTGTATTTCTTCAGGGCCGAACGCCGTCGGCCATGGTCATTGTCTCCGTATCCGGCCTTTTCGCTGCCGCGGCCATAGGCGGCGTCGCCGGTATGACCGCGCTTTTTTTCACCGTTGCCGCACTTGTTGCGTTCAATTTTTTTTCCATGAGAAAAATCGGCGGCATTACCGGCGACACCCTGGGTGCCCAGACCGAAATCGCGGAAACGGCCGTATTGCTGGCCATGTGTGCGATGCTGGCCGGAGGTGGCGCATGAAAGACTTTAAGCAGACCTGGCGGCAGGCGGGGATGCCCTGCCGCATCGGCACCACCTCCTACATCATCCCCGCGGATATCCTGCCCAACCTGGAATTTTTAAAGGACACCGTGGAGGACGTCGAGCTGGTGCTCTTTGAATCGGACGAATTCTCCAACCTGCCGTCAAAGGCCGACGTCCGCGAAATGGGGCGCATTGCCGAAGATGCCGGACTGAGCTTCACCGTCCACCTGCCCCTGGACGCATTTCCGGGCTCAGCAGATGAAAACCAAAGAAAAAAATCCGCCGAAAAGTGGCTCCGGGTCATGGACCTCACGGAACCCCTTTCCCCGTTCGGGTGGGTCGTCCACTTGAACGACCCCCCAGGTATGCTTCCGCCCGGCGAGTCTGCCGGCATCTCTTTCGGCATGGGCGACCACACGGTGGAAACAGAAAGCGGCCAAGGCCCATCGTGGGCCCACTGGCTGGGGCAATGCGGCAAAACCCTTGACGCATTGATCTCCCGGACAGAACCAAGGCTTCTGTGCGTGGAAACGCTCTCCTACGACTTTAACCGCGTGCTGCCGCTGGTGATGGAAAAAAACTGCGCCATATGCATCGACATCGGTCACCTGGTGCTCACCGGCCGGGACATCGCCGCATGCCTGGACGCATGGCTTGCGCGCGCCCGCATCATCCACCTGCACGGTGTAAACAGCGAGGGAAGAGACCACGTGCATGTCGGGCACCTTGACGCCGGGCTGCTTGAAGGCATTATCAATGCGCTCAAGGCGGACGGGTCCGTGCAAAGGGTTTTAACCCTTGAAATTTTTTCCCGTGATGACCTTGAACGCTCTTTTTCCGTTTTAAAGGCGGCCATATGACAAAGCACAAGCTCACATTGATCACCGGCGGGGCCAGAAGCGGCAAGAGCGGGTTTGCATTGGACCTTGCGGCCCCTTATGCCGTTCGCGTGTTCATCGCAACGGCCCAGGCCCTGGATTCGGAAATGGCGGAACGCATCCGGCGGCACAAGGCTGAAAGAAAAGGGCAGTTCTCAACCATCGAGGAACCCCTTGACCTGGCCGGGGCGGTTTCCCGGATTCCCGGTAAAACGGACATTGCGGTGATCGACTGCATCACGGTCTGGCTGGGCAACCTGATGCATCACCAGGGCATTGACAGGGAAGATGCGCCTTGTTTTACAGCCTTTTTAGATGTCCTTTCAGCGCCCCCCTGCGACCTGGTGATCGTGACCAACGAGGTCGGTTCGGGAATTGTGCCGCCGGATGCCATGTCCCGCCTTTTCCGCGACCTGGCCGGCTTTCTCAACCGGAAAATCGCCGAGACCGCTGATGACGTATACCTGGTTGCCTGCGGGCTGTCTTTGAAACTGAAATAATCGAACGTGTTAGGGAGCCAGTGAAAGGACCATTCATGGAACTGCTCAAAAAAAGAATCAACATGATCGACGCCCCGGACCTGAACGTGGCAGCCGCTGCAAAAGAACGCCTCCGGAACCAGGCCCGCCCCGCAGGCAGTCTTGGCATGATGGAAACGCTTTCGACGCGGCTTGCAGCGATTGCCGGAAAGATTGACGTGCATTTAAAGCGAAAAATCATCGTCACCTGCGCCGGGGACCACGGCGTGGTGGAAGAAGGCGTGAGCCGCTTTCCCCAGGAAGTCACCCCCCGGATGGTATACAATTTCATTAACGGGGGCGCGTCCATCAGCGTGCTGGCGCGCCATGCCGGCGCCGAGGTCCGGGTGGCCGATATCGGGGTCAATTATGATTTCGAGCCGGACCTGCCCATCTTCCATAAAAAAATCGGCAAGGGGACGGCCAACCTTGCCAAAGGCCCGGCAATGTCTCGCAATGCGGCCGTTGCAAGCCTTGAAGCGGGCATTGAAATTGTCGATGAGCTGCTATCCGAAGCACCGGTCGACCTTATCGGCACCGGCGACATGGGCATCGGCAACACCACGCCTTCGAGCGCCATTATCGCCGCCTTTTCAGGGCTGCCCGTGGCCGGCCTGACGGGGCGGGGCACCGGCCTGGACGACGACGGGTTTGCGCGGAAAGTCATGGCCATTGAAAAAGGGCTGGCCGTCAACAAGCCGGACCCGGCCGATCCCATTGACGTTCTGGCAAAGATCGGCGGCTTTGAAATCGGCGCCCTTGGGGGCCTGGTCATCGGGGCTGCGGCCCGGGGCATCCCTGTTGTGTGCGACGGGCTCATTTCCACCGCGGGCGCGCTCATCGCCTGCGAGTTGGCCCCTGCTGCCCGTGCGTATCTTTTCGCGGGGCATCGCTCCCAAGAAGTCGGCCACCGCTTCATGCACGAGCGGCTCGGCCTCGAACCCATCCTGGACCTGGGCTTCCGCCTAGGGGAGGGCACCGGCGCCGCTGTGGCCATGGAAATCCTGGATGCGGCAACGCGGGTGCTTGCAGATATCAAAACATTTGAAGAAGTCGGCATTGTCGATGCCAACAGGAAAGAAGACCGATGAGGCGCTATAAACCAAAATGATTGAAATTCTTCAAAGATTGCCCTCAACGCAGCTATTGGACTTTTTTCGATTCCATCAACAAAGATCTGAAAAACGCCGGTCCCGTTCAAAGCGGCTGCCGCACTTGACAAAAAATTGCGAATGTGCCAATCTATATAAAATATGGATCAAGATATGTTTATATGGAGATAAAATGGTAACCGTAAAATACTTCAAGGCTTTGGTCGATGAAACCCGCCTGCGCCTGTTTCGCCTCTTAATGTACTATGGATTCAATGTCAACGAGGTCGTCTCCATCATGGGCATGGGCCAGTCGCGCATCTCCAGGCACCTGAAAATCCTTACGGACACGGGGCTGCTCACCAGCCGGCGCGACGGGAGCTATGTTTACTACAACAGCGTCAGCTCCAACGAGCTTTCCGACCTGATCCGCTTTGTGGACAAATCCTTTACCCGGCACAACGAGTTTCCCGAAGACCGGGTTCGCTCCCAGAACCTCATAACCGAGCGCAAAACCCGCATGCAGCGGTTCTTCAACGATATTGCGGAACAGTGGGACAGCCTCAAGCGGGACGTGTTCGGTGGCTTCGACCTCAACGAAAAAATCATCGGCAAGGTGGGACACAGCGGTGTGGCAGTGGACCTGGGATGCGGCACCGGCGAGTTGATCATTGCCCTGGCAGGCAAGTCCGAACGGGTCATCGGCGTGGACAGCTCGCCCAACATGCTCAAGCAGGCGCGCATGAAAACCGCCGCCATTGAGGACCGGGTCGATCTCCGACTGGGGGAGATGGAGCACCTTCCCCTAAGAGACGGGGAGGCGGATCTTGCCGTGGCCAGCATGGTCCTTCACCACCTGGTCGCCCCGGCAGCCGGCATTCGGGAAATTCACAGGATACTCAAGCCCGGCGGCAAACTGCTGATCGCCGACTTTGAAAAGCACAATATCGAGGCCATCCGGGAAAAATGCGGGGACCCGTGGCTTGGCTTTGACCACGGCGAGATCGAAAAATGGCTCTCTGACAGCGGGTTTGACCTCTTTGAAACCGACCGCTTCGAGGTGCGCCACGGTCTTAACGTGAACCTGTTTCTTGCGGAAAAACCCTGACGGACTTTTTCCCGGGAACTTGTTTTTTTAGAACAACCTTGGTTTAAATTTAAGGGTTGCCTTATTCGGGGGTCGGCTGTTCCATTTCGACCCCGATACCGACCCGAATAAAAATGCCATCGCTATACGCCGTCAGGGCCTTTTTCAGGAACCCCCGTTATTGTTCGCCAGTGCAGCCAGGGCCTCTTCCGGGCTCTTGTATATATGCGGCGTGATGTTGAACCGCAGCAGGGCGTCCCCCAGCTTGGCGCGCAAAAACGTGCTCGTGGTATACCGGGTCACCCCGGAATAAAGGTCGTCCGACAGGCGCTTGATCATCTCGGTGTATTCCGGTATGAGCTCCGGGTCGATGTGAAAATTATCATAATTGACGACCGTATAGACCTTGTGCCCCAGTGGTTCCAGGATCTCCCGCACCTTTTGCTCCGCCTGCCGGATATCCGCCTGGTTTCTGATCGCATACCCCTCAAAATTGACGAAAAAAAGGTTGCGATTGCTATCATAGCTCAACCGCT
>SKZX01000186.1 GCA_007127175.1 Desulfobacterales bacterium | reverse complement strand
CGCATTACCACGAAGACCACAGCGGAAACGCAGCGGCAATAAAGGCTCGATTCAAGCTCCCCGTTTACGGTGCCACCCAGACCGCAGAAAAACTGTCCCGGCCATATAAAATCCTTCCTTATCAGCATCTTATATGGGGTGCTACAGAACCCCTGGAAGTAGACCTGCTCCCTGATGTTCTCAAAACGAAGCATCATTCTTTTGTACCCATCCACACGCCCGGTCATTCCAAGGACCATGTTGCCTACCATGTTCCTGAGCGTGGCTGGCTGTTTTCAGGTGATCTCTTTCTGTCCAGCCGGATCAAGTATTTCCGCGCCGATGAAAAAATCCTCGACCAGATTGACTCTCTTAAAAAGGTCCTTTCCCTGGATTTTGACGCACTTTTCTGCGGTCACCACCCCCAGCCGCAAAACGGGAAATCGCAGATTGCCGCCAAGCTGCAGTACCTCGATGATTTTTACGGCAAGGTAAAGGCTTTTGCAGATCAAGGCTTAAACGAATCCATGATCATGCAAACCCTCGGGCTGAAAGAGCAGACGCTTGTCAAGGCACTTTGTTTCGGGAATGTAAGCATGAAAAACATGGTGAGGGCTGTTATCAGGGGGGGGTAGTGGATGGAAAGATCACTGTTGGCAACGTAACATATTGATCGGTTTTTTTGTCATCAATAGCCTTGAGCGGCGGCTTTCTCGAATTTTTCAAGCTGCCGCCGATAATAGCTGATGTCTTCGGTTGCCTGTCTATAGGCCTTCCTGCCCGCTTCAACGGCCCTTTGATACTGCCCGTTGACGTAGTAACTCTCCGCAAGGGTGTCCAGGATGTAGGCTTCCCGGGATATTTCTGCGGCCCGGGTGGCGAGGTCCAGGGCTGTCTCCGGCCTGAAAAAGCGGTTGTCTTCGGATGTGGCGTAGAGCCAGGCCAGGTTGTTCAAGGCCCGGGCATTGTCCGGGGCCAGTGAAAGGGTTTTGCGGTAGGACGCGATCGCCTTTTCAAAGTCGCCCGTCGCCTGGTACATATCCGCCAGCGCCAGGTGGAGTTCCGCGTTTTTCGGGTCTTTTTCAATCTGCTGCAGAACCAGCCGCTCGAACAGGTTTGATGAGATCATCTGCCCGGCCTCGCCGGAATGGAGCTTGTAGCCCCCCCAGCCGATCAGGACCATCACAATGACGTATGTCAGGATGCTGAAGCGGATTTTTCGGTTGTGGTGGGTGATCCACCGTTTGTTGATCTCGCATTTTTTGAGGTAGTCGATCCGTTCGGTGATCGAAAAGTGGTGCCAGTTGGGCTGGTCCGGTGATTGACCGCTGGCGGCCGCGATTTTGTTAAAGGTGGTGATCAGGGGCTGGGCCGAATCCATGAGCTGATAGACGTATATGTCTGCCTGCCGCTCGAAGTTCCGCATGAAGTAGCCAAAGACATACCGGAAATAAAACAGGAAGATCAGGATCATGGCAAAGGAGAACATGATGGGGACCATGGCGGACCCGCCGCCCCCGGAACCGCCAAACCACCCGAAGGCCGCGTTCATGTAGATGATGGACCAGATGATCAAATCCAGGGTTGAAAAGGCGATGACGAGGTAGCCCACGAAAAAGAACAGGTAAAACACCAGGTGCTTCTGCTTGACGTGCCCGATCTCGTGGGCGATGACCGCGTCGATTTCCACGGGGTTGAGGTATTTCAGGAGTCCGGGGGTCACCAGGATGTACCGGAACCGACTGACAAGGCCCATGACGCCGGCTGTGATCATTTTGCCGCCGAACAGCGGCCACATCATGATGTCCCGGTAGGATATGCCGGCTTTCTGGCACATGCGCTCTATTCGGGAACGCATGTATCCCTGTTCAAGGGGGATGCACCCCCAGAACCGCTGGATGAGCCCCGGCCCGATGATGGCAATGACAAACAGAAAAACGAGGAAGTAGCCGATCTGCCCCTCGGTGGACATGAGGATGTTTCTGGGTGCGTCAAAGGGCAGGGCGATGATGACATCCGCGATGACCGATAGCAGAAACCATGGGAGCAGGACCGGGATGGAAAAGGAGATGTTGGCGGCGACGTATTCCTTTCGGGAGGTCCCGCTCTGGTTCAGCTTTTCGTACAGGTCGTATGCGGACGCCCAGACAATGGCCAGGTACAGCAGGAAGAGGCAGAGGAAAAGGACGGCTTCAAGGGTTGGAAAAAGCCGGAAAAACCGGAGGCTCTGCATGTATGCGCCCAGGTTGATCACATAGATGACAAAGGCAAAAGCGCCGATGGCCAGGATGGACAGCCGGGTGAGCAGGCCGTTGAACTGTTCCTCCACCCGAGGCAGAAGGCCGTCCGCGTATGCTGTTTCGAGCCGGTTGAAAAGAAGGCGCGAAAGGGCCGCAAACGCTGTGGTGAGCGTCAACAGCATGAGCAGCGCCTGGAACAAAGGCACGTCAGGTTTTGCCGGGGGCTGATAGGTCGTGTAGATCAGCAGGGCGACGATGAAATATATGAAATTTCCGAACATGGATACCTTGACGGGCGCATATGAGTGCGGCCCGCTTTTTTATGGGTTCTTCCGCTGGGGGTAATACCGCTCTTTTTCGCTGTAGATGCAGCCGCAGTACTGCTGGCGGTACATCTGCATTTCGATGGATTTGTCCCTGCCGGTTTCCCATCCCGTGCGAAAATCTTCGTAATGGAAGGGGATGCCCGCAGCTTTGCCCGCAGCCGCCCCGATATCGGCGATGAGCGCGTGGTTCTGGTGTCGGCTGAAGAGCAGGGTCGATGAAAAGCTGTCGAATTCGCCCTTTTTGGCCAGCTTCGCGGTGGTAAACAACCGCTCGTAATAGCAGATGCGGCACCTTTCGGCTTCCCGGAAAACCATTTTCCGCAAAAACCCCTCCAGGTCGTATTCCTGCTGATAAATTACCTTCATGTCCATGGATTGGGCGTACTCCCGAAGGGCGGCTTCCCGCTGCATGCACTCCGTGAAGGGGTGGATGTTGTGGCGGTAAAAAAAGCCCATGACGGCGAACCCCTTTTCGCGAAGGCGCTCCAGCGGGTAGATGGTGCAGGGGGCGCAGCAGGTGTGGAGCAGGATTTTCATGGCCTTTCCCCGAAAATGGCCGTGCCGATGCGCACAAGGGTTGCGCCTT
Organism: Desulfobacterales bacterium; assembly: GCA_007127175.1. Taxonomy (GTDB): domain Bacteria; phylum Desulfobacterota; class Desulfobacteria; order Desulfobacterales; family Desulfosalsimonadaceae; genus B1SED10-16. Next base: position 1,563 of record SKZX01000186.1, on the reverse strand, counting down.
CCTCCACGGCGACCTCGAAGTCACCGGTCATGCCCATTGAGAGGGATTCCATGGAAACATTGTCGATCCCGGCGTCTTTCACCTGTTTTTTAAGGTCGTGCAACGCCCGGAAAAAGGGCCTGACCCGATCGGGTGCGTCAAAAAAGGGGGGCAGGGTCATCAGGCCGCGGATTGATATGTTTTCCAGTCTGCTCACGCGCCGGACCAGGTCCACGGTGTCTTCAGGCGGAACACCGGTTTTGGATGATTCCCCGCCGGTGTTCACCTGGATCAGGACCGGCTGGACCCGGTCGTATTTTTTGGCCTGCCGGTCGATCTCACGGGCCAGTTTCTCGCTGTGCACCGAGTGGATCAGGTCAAAAAGACGCACAGCATATTTCGCCTTGTTGGACTGGAGCCTGCCGATGAAGTGCCAGGATATGCCGTAGGACGCCAACGCTTCGATTTTTTCAAAGCTTTCCTGGACGTAGTTTTCCCCGAGGATGCGTAGGCCCGCTTTCACGGCCGCTTCAACACGGTCCGCGGAAACGGTTTTTGTGACGCCCACAATCTCGACGGCCTCCGGGTTTCTGCCGGAGCGCAGGGCGGCCCGGGCGATTCGCTGCCGGATGTGTGAAAGATTTTCTGAAATCGTATCCATGCTCGTGCTACCGTAACAGGGCGCCGCAGGCGGACAGGTGGTCGACCACTTCCGCCAGGGGCAGGCCCACCACATTGGTGTAGGACCCGCTGATGCGGCTCACCATGAACGCCCCGATGCCCTGGATGGCGTAGGCGCCGGCCTTGTCATAGGGCTCGGTGGTGTTGGTGTACCAGTCGATTTCCGCCGTGCGAAGCGTCTTAAACGTCACCTCTGAAATTACCACGTCAGTAAAGCGGTGTCCAATGCTTTGGCGGAAAATGCAGTAACCCGTCAGCACGCGGTGCGTCCGGCCGCTCAACCGGGCCAGCATGGTTCTTGCTTCCGTCCGGGACCCCGGCTTGTTCAGGATGGTGTCATCGATGAGGACGATGGAGTCGGCCCCGATGACCCAGTTGTCCGGGAACCGGCGGGCCACGGCCCCGGCTTTGGCAATGGCCAGCTGCCGCACGCAGTCTTCAGGGTCTGCGGAAGAAACAGCGTCTTCGTCAACGCCGCTCTCCACCGCCCTGAAATCAATGTCCAGGCCCTCTAACATCCGCTTGCGCCGCGGTGAGCGGGACGCCAGGATAATGGGCAATGTGGGGGTGGTCGTATTTGGCATGGCGCAGCTTTAACAGATACGATGTAAATATACAAGATTCAAAAAAGACGAAAACACCTTCTTTGTGCGGCTGTTGAACGGTTCACCGCGATTATGATTTCTTCTTGCATTTGGCACCCAGTTTGAGTATTACATAGCGTAAATTTTCCCGGCCGTAACTCAAAACCATGCCTGGGTGGCGGAATAGGTAGACGCAAGGGACTTAAAATCCCTTAGGGCATGTCCCTGTACGAGTTCGATTCTCGTCCCAGGCACCAGGATACATCTCTGCAGCCGCATGTTGCGCGGCAGTAAAATGATTGCCGGCCCGAAAGATGAT
>SKZX01000315.1 GCA_007127175.1 Desulfobacterales bacterium | reverse complement strand
GGGGGGGAGGCATTGCCTGAAGCAACATTGGGGGGCCTTGGTGATCGCTCTTGGCGCAGTGACGCAAATCACCCTGCATTGTTTGAGCCCCGGCCAGGGGCGAGTTTGCAGGGTGATGCGGAACAAGCCTTAGAGCGATCCCAAGGCCTCACAGTTGCTCAGGTAATGCCTCCCCCCCCTCACTGAATGAAATTGAACCTTTTTTAGTGGCAGACAGGTGCTTCGACCCGCAGATTTGTGCCCCGTTCTTTCCGTCAGAATCGATGCGGCCTTCTTCTTGGGATTGACTTGAAATCCAAGCTGGATTATAGTCACATCCTTGTTGTTCACATGAAACATCGCTCATTGTTGCCGTGGGCCGTTGCCTGAGGACGATGTGAACCGATTTTTCAGGGTTGGCATGCGGGCCTCAGCCCCGATAGCGATCCCGGGACGCATGGGTGAGGCGATACGGGCGCACAAAATATTTTTTTTCAGGGGAAAACATATTTGCCGCTATCTCTTAAATTGTTTTTCGTGTTATGGTTTGCCGCTGTCGGTATCTGGGTTTCTGATGGATGCGGGGATGCCTATGATGGCCCGGAGGCAACGGGTCAGGCCGGGCAAAATGCCTTGAGGGGGGCGGATAGCAACCGGGAAAGCAGGGTTTATCTTTACTTTGTCGAGCCCGGGGGGCGATATTTGACCGGAGAGATCCGCAACATTGAACATCCGGAAGATACCCTTGTTTTTTGCCGCATGCTGCTCGAGGCGCTGATCAAGGGACCGGGGCGCGGCGCGGCGGCCGGGCCCCTGATACCTGTGCTGGACCCTGAAGCACGGGTGCTGGGTGTATATACGGACGGTGCAGGAACCCTTTACGCCGACTTGTCAGGAAATGCTTTTTTGTCGCATCCGAAAGGCGTCCGTTCGGAATTGCTGACGGTGTACGCCATCGTCAATACGCTAATCGTCAACGCCGACGATGTCGACCGCGTCAGTATCCTGCTTGACGGCAGCGAAGCCGAAACATTCGCCGGGCACATCGACATCAGTAATCCGGCAAACGCACACATGCTGTTGGTGAGATGAAAACGACCTTAAAGATTCAGTCATTGCGGAATATCGGCATCATTGCCCATATCGACGCCGGGAAAACGACGGTGACCGAGCGTATTCTGTTTTATACCGGCCGGTCATACAAGATCGGTGAGGTCCATGACGGGGAAGCCGTCATGGACTGGATGCCGGATGAGCAGGAGCGCGGCATCACCATTACCTCCGCCGTGACGACGTGCCGCTGGTTGGATAAGGACATACAGATCATCGACACGCCGGGCCATGTTGATTTTACCATCGAGGTGGAGCGGTCGCTCCGGGTGCTCGACGGCGCTGTGGGTGTGTTTTGTGCTGTCGGGGGTGTTGAGCCGCAGTCTGAGACCGTTTGGCACCAGGCGGACAAGTACCTGGTGCCGAAGATCGCTTTTGTCAACAAAATGGACCGGATCGGTGCGGATTTTTTCCGGGTTGTGGATATGATGAAGGCGCGGCTGCATGCCAACCCGCTGATCATTCAACTGCCCATCGGTTCTGAAGACAGCTTTCGCGGCATCATTGACCTTTTGGGCATGCGGCGGGTCATATGGGAATCCGATGAACCCAGTGAGCCGTTCAAGTCGGATGAAATCCCCCCCGATCTTCAGGAGATGGCTGCCGATTACAGGGACAGGCTGGTTGAAGCCGTGGCTGAAGTCGATGACGACATCATGGAAAAATATCTCGAGGAAGCGGAGATTACCACGCAGGAGCTGGCGGAAGCCATACGCAAGGCAACGATCGGGTTGAAGCTGGTTCCTGTGCTGTGCGGGGCGGCGCTGAAAAACAAGGGAATACAGCCCCTGCTGGACGCCGTGTTGCAGTTCCTGCCAGGCCCCCTGGATGTGCCGCCGGTTGTCGGACGGGTTCCGGAAACCGGAGAGAAGGTATCCTACACCGCGGATGAAAATGGTCCCCTGGTTGCCCTTATTTTCAAGGTGTCCATGATCGAAGGCCGCAAGCTTTCCTATGTGAGGGTCTACAGCGGTTGGCTGAAAGCAGGGGGAGATGTCTACAATCCCGGCCGGAAAAAGAGCGAAAAAATTTCGCGCATCCTGAAAATGCACGCGAACAAGCGGGAACGGATTGACACCGCGGGCCCGGGAAGCATCGTGGGGGTCGTGGGGCTCAAGGACTCGTCGACGGGGGAGACCCTTTGCGAGCAGAAAGAACCGGTGCTGCTGGAGCAGATGGTATTCACCAAGCCGGTCATATCGATTTCCATAGAACCCAAGACCCATGACGACCAGGAAAAACTCGACCAGGTGCTGGAAAAACTCATGGCCGAAGACCCCACCCTTCATGTGAAGCAGGATGAAGACACGGGGCAGACGATTTTGTCGGGAATGGGGGAGCTCCATCTGGAAATTGTTACCAGCCGCATGAAAAGGGAGTTCAACACAAACGTGAATGTCGGCAAGCCGCAGGTCGTATACCGGGAAACGCTTTCACGGGCTGGGTCTGCAAGCGCCGCGTTTGACAGGGACGTTTCCGGTACAAAACATTTCGCGGAAGTGGCCATCACCTTGTCCCCGCTTCCAAGGGGGAGCGGCATCCGCTTTGCTGCCAATGCTTCGGAAAGCGCCATTCCGCCGGAGTTCGTTCCGGCGGTGGAAAAGGGGTTCCGGGAGTCCATGGAATACGGCGAATTGATGGGCTACCCCATGGCCGACGTTGAGGCGGTTTTGACCGGGGGATCCTGCCGGGAAAACATGGGATCGGAATTCGCTTTCATGGTTGCCGCCAAGATGGCCTGCAGGGAAGCCATGGCAAAAGGCAGCCCCTATCTCCTGGAACCGATAATGGATGTGGAGGTTTTTGTGCCGGAAGCGTTTACAGGGGATGTTATCGGAGACTTGAGCGCCCGCGGCGGAAAAATAGAATCCATTTCCGCAAAGGGGGACAGCCAGATCATCAGCGCCAGCGCACCGCTGTCCAGAATGTTCGGCTATACAACCGCGCTGCGATCAGCGTCCCAGGGCCGGGGGACCTTCACCATGAAATTTTCCCGTTTCGATCAGCCGTAAACCCTGTCTTTTCAAATCTCCGCCAGTGTCTTCACGGGGTTTTCCCCGCTGGCGGGTGCCGCTCATTTCCCTTAAACTGTTTTCAATTTCCGCTTTCTGGTCAGGGTCCTGTATGTCCGCCAGCGCCCGGTTGAAATGAAAGCGGGCATTTTCAAGATCCCCTTTTGCCTTGTGGAATTTTCCAAGATAGTAATGGGCTTCCCCGATCCGGTTTTCCTGGCCGAGGCTCTGTCCCAGGAAGAGAAGGGTCTGCCTGTCCCCGGGATAGTGGTCGAGCAGGGTTTTGAATGTTTTTACCGCATCCCGGGTGTTTCCTTCCGCCATTTGAACCCGTCCCATCGTCCGCAAGCCTTCGGGTCCGTATTGTGCAAGGTTTTCAATGCGGCTCAAGGCATCTGCAGCCGCCTGATTCTCTCCTGCAAGGAAGAATGCCCTGCCAAGGGCTACCGTGATAATATCGTCACCGGTTTTTAGCGCTGCGGCCTGTTTGAGGTGAAAGACCGCTTTTTCCGGATTTCCCCCTTCGGCATATGCCAGGCCCAGCCCGTATTGAACCGCCGGGTCATCCGGGCGGGTGGCGGCCATCCTGGACAGCCGCTCCAGGTTGTTGCCCCTTTTACCATAAAGCGCCATGGTTCTCGCGCGCATTCTGTCATATTCATAGGTGTTTTTGAGCTTCTCAGGTGCTTCCGGTATGGTGTTGCCGAGCATGGCCATCCGTTCCGCCGCTGCAGGGTGGGTTTTCAGGTAGGTGGGGACCTCGTCTTCGCCAAACCATTCCCGGGACCGGATTTTTTTCAGTGCCGAAAGCATGCCGTATTCGTGGTACCCGGCATCCGTGAGATATCTCAGGCCCAAAAAATCCGCCTGAAGCTCATTTTCCCTGCTGTATGCCAGCATCATGGTCTGCCCGGCCGCCATGGAGCCCAATGAGAGCGCGGCTCCCGCGGCAGGCGCCCCGCCGAGGCCGATCAGTATGCCGGCAATCACCCCGGCCATGGAGGCAAAGCTGGTTTTTTTCGATCGGGCGATCATCTCCGGTACGTGCCTGCCGGTAACGTGGGCGATTTCATGGGCCATGATGGCTGCCAGCTCATTTTCCGTATCCAGCGCCTCTACGAGGCCGCTGAAAATGAAAATATTGCCGCCGGGGCCGGCAAACGCATTGAAGGTGTCCTCCCGTATCACGTGAAAACGGAATTCAAAAGGCTGCCGGGGCACGCCGCGGATGAGTTTTTCGCCGAGAGACGTGACATAATCGTTGATCACGTGGTCGTCTACGATGTCATAATAGGCGTAAACGGCTTTTAAGAATTCGTCGGCCAACTCCCTTTCCTCCCTGATAGACAGGGCTTCTGATTGCGGAGTCGCCGAGGCAAAAAAAATGAGGAGCGCCGCTAATGCGGCGATGGTTTTTTTAAAAAAGGACATGGTTATCCGTATATTTTTCTGATATGTAAATAGATGCTTTCAGCGTCGAAAAAGCATCGGAACATCTTTGACCCATCAGAACGGGTTTTAAAACGTCCGCATTTTAATAATAATAATGACGGAAACCCGATTTTTCAATGCCTTGCCCGGCTCACTACCCGTCATTTCCGGTACTGCCGAAAAAACAGTCGACGGCCCCGCTTGCCGGCCGGCCTTGCGACGACCCCGTGGCACAACGGCTTTTAAAAAAATAAAAT
>SKZX01000364.1 GCA_007127175.1 Desulfobacterales bacterium | reverse complement strand
CAACCGGCATCTTTAGCAACCCCTTATATTCCGAAAACACTTTTTGCTTTCCGCCACCCCTGTCCACTGCCCGTTGTTTCAATGCTCCGATGACCTCATCGAGCCGCCTTGCGGCTTGCTCAAAATACTCGATTTCTATCAGCGCCCTTGATTGTTGGGATTGAATGCCGGATAGGAGCTGCTGCCGCTGGCGCTGCTTCCCAGCCAGATCCGCCATTGTCTTTCCGTATTGTTTTTCCAGCGCTTCTTTTTGGGCTTTTTCCCCGGCGGCCTGCCCGAGAAGGCCCGCAAGGCGTTTTTCCTCCGACACCAGCCGGTTGATAATAATTTCATCACGGGCCACGATGGCTTCCATGGCCGCCTTGCGGCGAAACAGGTCACTGGTGGACCCCGCCGTGGCCAGCAGGTTCATCCCGCCAAGGCGATTCAGCTTATACAGCGCCACCAGGCGCTCTTCCGCGTAATCTCTCTGCTGTTCAATCACGGCCCGGGTTTCTGCGATCTCCCGGTCCGTTTTCTGTATCCGCATCTCTATTTCCGCCCTTGCCTCACGCACATCTTCAAGGTTTTTTCCAGCAGCTGCCAACGCCTTGTCAATGCCCTCCAGGGCCGCTGTCACCTCAGCTGCCCGGCGCTCCATTTCGGCAACGGTTTCCTGCCGCTGCGAAATCAGCTTTTCTATCTCTTCCGCTTTTTCAACAGCGTCTTCGACCCCGGAAAAATCATCGGCATCCGGGACAATCCCCGCATGGCGCCTGACATACCCTTTTGCACCAAATACATACCCCGTGGCGTTTTCGTGGCGGATTTCAAGCCAGTCCCCCGTCTCGCCGGTGATCCCGATCACTTCGCCCCTTACCAGAACCCGAATGATCCGGCAGCCTGGCTCCGGGCAGCTCCGCATGTTCAGTGCGGCAACATCCACGACGCCGAGGTGCTGAATTGTCTTATCGCCGGATATGTCCGCGCGCAACGGCGCAGCAGGCGCCCACGTCAATGCCGAAAGCGCCGCAAAAACGGCTAAAATTTTAAAAAACGCCTTATTGACAGATAACATCCGATCCAGCCCACTGTCATGCTGACAAGCAGAATAAGTAACACCAGGCCCCATGGAAGGAACCGGACCTGGAAAAAAACCATCATCCCCGCTGATGACAACTGCGGCACGGTAATGAAAAACGCGGCATACAGCATCATAAGGCCCGCAAGCCCACCGGCAAAGCCCAGCATCCCGCCTTCAAAATACAGCGGGTATTTGATGAAGGCGTCATCGGCGCCGATTATCCGTGTAATCTTTATTTCCTCGATGCGCGAATAGAGAATCAGCCGTATGGTATTGGCCACGATCATCATGATGGCGGCAACGATCAATCCGATAAGGACCATGCTGGTCAGTCTGAACAGGTTGTAAATGCCATCAAACCGTTCGAGCCACTGCCGGGCATATTCAACGTCGGCAACCCCGGGAAGCACTTCAATCTGCGAGGCCAGTGCGGCAATGGCGGCAGTGCCGTCAATGTCACCGGACAAGGACACTTCCACCGCATCCGGGAGCGGATTGTCCACAATCCCGTCCAGAAGCGCTGACTGCCGACCGATTTCGTTTCTCAGCCACTCCAGGGCCTCCTGTCCTGAAACGTATTCCACTTCAGCAACCCCCGGATACGTACGAATTTCATTCATGATCTGTACCCGGGCGTCCTCACCTGCCCCCGGCGCGAGGTATGCGATAATCCGCATCCCCCTTTTCCAGGAGTCCATCAGGTCCCCGGCGTTGAGCAGGAAGAGGCCGAACGCGCTGATGACAAATACCGATAGTGCAATTGTTGCCACACAGATGCCGTGAAGATACCGGTAGTTCAGGAAATCCGCAAATCCCCGGCGAATCGCGTCTTTCATTGACGATCTCCATAAGGGTTGACGCATCGCCCGTCTTTCAGGTAAACAATGCCGGTGCACCCTTTTGAAAGAAGGTACCGGTCATGGGTGGTGATGACGATGGTCGCACCTTCGGCATGGGCGGAGACCAGAAGGTCAAATATCATTTCAGCCGCCTCGGGATCGAGGCTGGCAGTGGGCTCATCTGCAAGGATGATGGACGGCTTCCCGACCATGGCGCGGGCCACGGCAACCCGCTGCTGCTCGCCCCCTGAAAGGGTCGGGGGAAACGCATCATGCCGGTCGGCCAAACCGACCCTTTCCAGCACATTCATAACCCGGTCGCGGATCACTTTTCTGGAACGGACGCCCGCCACTTCCAGCACCAGCCCGATATTGTCAAAGACGCTCCTGCCGGGAATCAGCCGGTAGTCCTGGAAGATGATCCCGAGCCGGCGCCTGAGCATGGGCACCTGGCTGCGTTTTATCCGTGAAAGATTCATCCCGTCCACGATGGCGTACCCGCCGCTCATGTGCTCTCCCAGGTACAGAAGCTTCATCAGCGTCGATTTGCCCGCACCACTGGGGCCGCTGATGAAAAAAAAAGCATTTCTGTGTACATCGAAGGTTATGTTCACGAGGGCGTCGGAATCTCCGTAATGCTTGCTGACCTCGTACATGCGGATGATGATTTGATCAGGATCAAACAGCATTTTCCTCATGGCCCTCGTCTCCGGATCGGTTATATACCGGTTATATATTGACGCAACCGTAAAAGTCACAACCAGACGGCTTTGTAAAAAGGTCAATATCTGCTCGCAACGCAGATATTGACCTTTTTACAAAGCCATCATATATTGACGATGCGCGCTACACCTGTTATTTGCATTTAAGAAATCGTGCGGGGAGTGCCGTCTCCGGTTTTTCTCGTGCGCCCCCACTGACGCTGAAAGAAAACGGCTTCTTCCTCTTCAGTGGGGGTTATTTTATGCAGAACAGGCTTGTAAAATCAACACTTTCTTATACCGGTGCATCCGCGCCGGCAAAGGCATTTAAAAAGGCATTAAACATGGAGAATATGAAAAGCGAGCTGATCGGGCTGTTGTGTAAAAAGTCCTTCAAGTACAGTGAAGAACCGGTTTTTAAGCTGGTGTCCGGAAGTATGAGCCGTTTTTACGTCAACTGCAAGCCCGTCACGCTCAGTCCAAGGGGCATATACCTCGTGGGTCACCTTATTTTTGAGCGGATCAGGGGCGATCAGGTCGGCGGTGTGGGGGGCATGACCTTCGGCGCCGACCCCATGGCGGTTGCCACGTCCTTTGTTTCAGAAATCAAGGGCATGCCCGTCAAGGCTTTCTCCATTCGGAAGGACCAAAAAGACCACGGCATCATCAAGTGGATCGAAGGCGATCTGGAGAAAAATGAGCGTGTGGCCATCATCGAGGACGTGGTCACGACCGGCGGGTCCACCATCAAGGCCATTGAGCGGGCCCGCGCAGAGGGCCTCGACATTGCATCCGTCACCGTGCTCGTGGACCGGCAGGAGGGGGGAATGGAGAATATCCGGCAGCACGTGGCGAACGTGTCGGCAATTATTACAATTGAAGAAATGCTGGACTGTTATAAAACCCTTGAATAGGTCAGGTCATTGCAGACGCCGGAGTCCCTGGCCTTAAATATCCGTCAATAAGCAGCGCTGCATAATGTGCGGCGAATCCTACCCCGCTTCGGGCGGGAAATAGGTGGCGCATGCGTCATCGGATTCCCACACGCTGACCCTGCTGACACGATACCCCTCATCGGCCCCGGTTTGCTCTGAAAATTCATCCGCAATATACTTGGCGATCTGCTCCGATGACGGGTTGGCGTTTTTGAATGCGGGCAGTTCGTTCAAAAACCGGTGATCCAGGGTGTCAATGATGTCATTGAGGCGCTTTTTGATGATCCCGAAATCCACCAGCACACCCGATGTCAATTCCTTTCCGGCCACGAAAAATTCGATCTTCCAGTTGTGGCCGTGCAGGTTCTCACATTTTTCCGTAACCATCTTCAACTGGTGCGCCGCTGCAAAACGGGCCAGGACCTTGAGCTCGTACATGAACGTCCCTTCTATCTATCTTATTTGGCGGCTTTCTTTGAGCCGCCTTTGAAAATCCGCTTGATCTTGGATGTAAATTTTTCAGAATCCAGGCGTAAAAACTCCTGCAGCAGCTCTTCCTGCCGCCGGCTCAGATGCCGGGGTGTTTTCAATATCAACTGGACAATCTGGTCACCGGGAAGTCCGTTTCCAAGGGACACGATGCCCTTGTCCGGAATGCGAATGACATCGCCGTGCTGCGCGCCCTTTTCGACCTTGACGGTCTCCTCGCCGGTCAGTGTCGGCACGGTCACCTCGTCTCCGAGCGCCGCCTGGATAAAGGACAACTCGATTTTACAGATCACGTCGGTACCCCTGCGCTCGAAAAAGTCATGGGGTTTGACATGCAGAAACACGTAAAGGTCGCCTGGCGGTCCACCGCCGACGCCCGGCTCTCCTTCCCCGGTCAGCCTGAGCTTCTGGCCGTTGTCCACGCCCGCGGGAATCTTGAGCTGCACATTTTTCCGCACGGCCACCTGCTGACGTCCCCGGCAGGTGGGGCACGCTTCCCGGATTACCCGGCCATGCCCCCCACACCGGGGACACGCGCTTTTGACGGAGAAAAAACCCTGGGTCCGGACATGCTGGCCAGATCCGCCGCACTGCCCGCAGACTTCCGGCTCGGTCCCGGGCTTGGCCCCGCTCCCGCTGCAGGTGTCGCAGGTTGCCATCTTTTCCAGCTCGATCTCGGTTTCCTTGCCAAAGGCTGCGTCCATGAAATCGATGGTCATGTCATAGCGCAGGTCCGCGCCCCGGCGACCTCGGCCGCGACCGCCGCGACCGCTGGT
>SKZX01000336.1 GCA_007127175.1 Desulfobacterales bacterium | reverse complement strand
TCCTCCCCGATGACCGAAAAAATGAAATCCGTATGCGGGGCCGGCAGGTAAAAAAGTTTCTGAAATCCCTCGCCGAGCCCCTTGCCGAAAATCCCCCCCGAATTGAACGCCATCATGGCATGAATGATCTGATACCCTTCGTCCTGGGGATATTTCCATGGATCGAGAAACGTGATATATCGTTTGATCCGGTATTCCGCCGCGAACAACAGCCACAGGGCAAACGGCAGCATCAGTACAAAAGCCGAAACCAGGTGCACAACCGGGACCCTTCCTGCAAACATGATGATCCAGGCCATCATCCAGAAAATGACGATGGTGCCGAAATCCGGCTGCATCATGATCATCACCGAGAACAGCAGCAAAACGATCACGTGCGGTAAAAAACCGATGGTGGCGCGCTCTACCTGGCACTGCTTCTTGGTCAGCGAATAGGCCAGAAAGATGATAAGGGCCAGGCGCGCAAACTCCGCCGGTTGAAAGGACACCCACCCGAACCGGAGCCACCGTGTGGCGCCCCCGGCCGTCTGACCCACACCGTCGATCAGCAGCGCACCCAGAAGAATGACGGCGGCCAGCAGAAACAGGTATGTCGTTTTACGGTAAATACCATAGGGGACAAAGCAGGCAATGGTCATGACGGTGAGCCCGATGGCCAGGTATATCAGCTGCCGCGAGAAAAAATAGTATTCGCTGCCGAACTGCCTGAGCGCGATTTCGCTGCTGGCGCTGTACACCATGATGATCCCGATCCCGGTCAGGAGGACCACCGGAAACAGCAATACCGGGTCAATGAATCGTGCCGGGCTGGATGTCTGATTTCCCCTCATAAGCCCCTTTTCTCCAGAAGCCTGACAGCGCGTTGAAAATCCTCGCCCCGTGCGGCATAATTGTCATACATGTCAAAACTGGCGCATGCCGGTGACAGCAGCACATTGTCTCCGGGCCCGGCAAGGCCTGCAGCCGTTTTTACAGCCTCCGCCATTGAACGGGCCCGCCGTGTTTCAACCAGGTCGCCAAGGCCCCTCGATATCGCTTCAGCTGCCTCCCCGATCACGACAAGGGCTTTTACATGCTTGCGCACCGGTTCTCTCAATGCTTCATAACCGCCTAACTTGTCCCTGCCGCCGGCAATCAGTATGACCGGCCCGTCCATTGCCTCAACCGCTCTTGCCGCCGCATCCACGTTGGTCCCCTTTGAATCGTCGTAATACTTCACGCCGCTTAGGGTCGCCACATGGGCGAGGCGATGGGGATCGGGCGAAAAACCGGCAAGTGCGGACATAATGCCTTCGGGACCTCCCCCCGCAGCCAGGGCGGCCAGGGCGGCCGCGGCTGCATTTTCAAGGTTGTGACGGCCGGCAAGGGCAAGGGGCACCATTTGTTTGTCTATGACCATGGAACCGGCTTCGGGCGTTCGGATCAGGATACCCGGGTCGGAAAGTACCGCGCTGCACTCTTTGGGCCCTTTCTCGTTGAACGTGCACCGGCGGCTTTTGATGCCTTTTGTGACCCGCGCCACAACCGGGTCGGCGGCGTTGAGGACGGCCGTGTCCGCGGCCGACTGGTTTTCAAAGAGCCTTGCCTTGGACCGGGCATATGCCTCGAAATCCGCATACCGGTCCAGGTGATCGGGGGTGATGTTTAAAAGCACCCCGACATCCGGCCGGAAATGCACAATGGTATCCAGCTGAAAAGAGCTCACCTCTGCCACCACCACGTCCGCCGGCTTGTTTTCGCTGACATATTCGATCAGGGGCCTGCCGATATTCCCGCCCAGGAAAACGCTTTTTCCGGAATGGGCCAGCATTTCAGCCAGAAGCCGGGTAGTGGTCGACTTCCCGTTTGTACCGGTCACCGCAACCAATGGTTCATCGATATATCGACCTGCAAGCTCGATTTCCCCGATCACGGGGACATTGCGCTTTCGGGCCAATGCCAGGCAGTCAAGGGTATGCGCTACGCCCGGGCTCAGGACGACCAGATCGGCGTCGGCAACCAATTGACGGTCATGCCCGCCAAGCTGCATGTCGACGGGCAAGCCGGCCAACCGCTCAAGAACATCTGCCAGACGATGCGCAGGCCGGTTGTCCGTCGCGGTGACGCGGGCGCCCCGGTCCAGGAGAAAACGCACCAGCGCCTCGCCCGTCCTGCCCATTCCGAAAACCACCGTATGCATCCCCTTCAAGTCCATTTATATGACACCCAGCCGCTATCTTAGTTTAAGCGTTGACAGGGAAACCAGCGCCAGAAGAATGGCAATAATCCAGAAACGGATGATCACTTTCGATTCCGCCCACCCCTTAAGTTCAAAATGGTGATGCAGGGGGGCCATCCGAAAAACCCGCCGCCCACCGGTCATTTTGAAATAACCGACCTGGATGATCACCGACAGCGCTTCCATGACAAACACACCACCGACGATGACGAGCAGAATTTCCTGCTTGGTAATGATGGCGATGATGCCCAGGGCCGCACCCAGGGGCAAAGAGCCCACATCACCCATGAATATCTGCGCCGGATAGGCATTGAACCATAAAAATCCCAGCCCCGCCCCGGCCAGGGCGCCGCAGAGAATGGCCAACTCGCCTGACCCTGCAACATAATTGATCTGCAGGTACTGCGCGATCTGAGAATGCCCTGCCACATATGCAAAAAGCATATAGGTTCCCGCAGCGATGATAACGGGTCCGATGGCCAGGCCGTCCAGGCCGTCCGTCAGGTTCACCGCATTGGACGCCCCCACGATGACAAAAACTGCAAAAATAATGTAAAGGGGGCCGAGATCGGGCGAAAAGTCCTTTACAAAAGGGATCGTGATACGGCTTGAAAATTCAGGATAGCAGTACAGCAGGGTCGCGGCGATGGCGGCTATGACCACCTGCATGAAAAACTTGGTCCACCCGCGCAGCCCCCTGTTTCGTTTCAGTATCTGTTTCAAATAGTCGTCTGCGAACCCGATCAGGCAGAAACATGTGACCACGAACACGACAATCCACATGTAGTAGCTTCTCAGGTCGGTCCAGAAAAGGGTTGCCACGACCACGGACACAATGATCAGAACGCCCCCCATGGTCGGGGTTCCGGCCTTGTCCTGGTGGGATGCCGGGCCCAGGCGGCGGATATACTGTCCGATCTGCTTTTCACGCATGAAGGCGATCACCAGGGGGCCCATGAGAAAGCACAGCAGAAATGCCGTGAGACCGGCGGTAATCGTTCTGAACGTGATATACCTGAACACATTGAATGCCGACATGTATTCATGCAATCCATATAGCAAGTGGTACAGCATAAGCCATTGTCCTGCGTGTTCAGATTTCAGACGCCGGTTTGCATCCGGCTGCATCCCCGGTCAGCCGGGCCACGACGTCCTCCATGCCGGTGGAACGGGAGCCTTTTACCAAAACCCAGTCTCCCGGTTCAAGCCATCCGGCAAGATCGTTGATGATATCCGTTTTTGTGCCAACAAATATGTCGCTGACAGACATGCCCGCGGCCTTGGCGCCGAAGGCCACCCGCGCGGCATAGCCCCCCGTCAGGTAAAGGCGCGAGATACCGGCCCTGGCCGCTATATTACCGATCTGTTCATGATAATGCGCAGACTTCTCCCCCAGCTCCAGCATGTCCCCGGCAACCAGGACCCCCCTTTTTTTCCCGGTGAAACCCGCCAGCGCATGGATGGCGGCCGACATGGACATGGGGTTGGCGTTGTACGTGTCGTCGATGACATGCACACCGCCGGACGTTTCCCGTATGCGCATGCGCCCTTCAACGGCGCAAAAGCTTTCCAGCCCGGCCTTGACCGCGGCGGGGCCGATGCCAAGCAGATACGTGGCAGCCACGGCGGCCAGGGCGTTTTGAACCATGAACGCGCCGTATACGTTCAGCTTTATTTCAATCCGGTCCTCGGGCATCACCAGTGAAAAGGCGACCCCATCGCCGCTTCTTTCGATCCTTTCAGCCCGGACCATTGCATCGCCGCCCATGCCGTACATGACGGTCCGCGTTTTGGCCATTTCCTTAAGCTTTTCGAAATATGCATCATCCGCGTTGAGTACGGCTGCGCCTTCCGGCCGGATGTTTTCCAGGAGCTCCCCTTTTGCCAATGCCACCGAATCGACGTCTTTGAGCCCCTCCAGGTGTGCCGGGCCGATATTGGTGATGACCCCGATATCCGGGCTGCATATTGCAGACAAGCGCCTGATTTCACCGGGGTGGTTCATGCCCAGCTCCAGCACGGCGACCCGGTGTTCGGGCGAAAGGTTGAAAAGCGTCAGGGGAAGCCCGATCTCATTGTTGAAGTTGCCGGACGTGGCAAGTGTCTCAAATTCCATGCGGCAGATCGCTGTTGTCATTTCCCGGGTGGTGGTTTTTCCGGTCGACCCGGTTATGGCGATGACCGGTATATCCGCCTGCCTTCGCCTGAAGGCGGCCATTGCGCCAAGGGCCTTTACCGTGTCCCCGACGGCAACGGCGCAGACGCCTTGTTCTTCAAACCGGCGGGCTGCAATTCGATCGGCCTTGTCCCGGCAGACAACCAGGCACCCGGCGCCCTTCTCTGCGACCGCATCAATAAAATCATGGCCGTCAAACCGGGGCCCCTCGATGGCGACAAATACCTCCCGGGCCCGGATAACCCTGGAGTCGATCCGGACGGCCGGAAAAGGCCCGCTGCAGGACGCGCACAGCACTTCCCCGCCTGTTGCCTTCACGATCTCATCGATTGTCCAGGGTATGGGTGTGTTCATTTATGCCATCCCATGCCTGGCAAGCGCCTTCTGCGCCTGCACGCGGTCGTCAAAGTCAATGGT
>SKZX01000234.1 GCA_007127175.1 Desulfobacterales bacterium | reverse complement strand
GTTGTAGGTTGTAGGTTGTAGGTTTTGAGGCGGGTTGGCGGAGAGGCGAGGCCTGTGCCGGCCATAAGGAAAACATTGGTATCTGATGAAGATCTATCTGCATAACCTGGGTTGCGCACGGAACATCGTGGACGGAGAGGTCATGATGGGCCGGCTGAAAAAGGCCGGCCACAGCCTTACAGACGATGCCGGGGCGGCCGAGGCCATTATCGTCAACACCTGCGGCTTTATCGCATCGGCTTCCGAAGAGTCCGTGGATGCGATTCTCGAGCTTGCGCAGCTTAAAGATGAAGGCGCATGCCGGCGGCTTATCGTTACCGGGTGCCTGCCGCAGCGCTACCGTGATGATTTGCCGGCCCAACTCCCCGAAGTCGATGCTTTCCTGGGAACCGGGGCATACGACGCGGTGGTATCCGCAATTGGCGGGGAGATGGACCCCGGTGCATGCCTCCTGCCGGACCCGGTTTCGATCCCGCTGCACACCCGCCACACAATGCGGGTTCAAACAACGTATCCCGTGGCCTATGTCAAGGTCATGGAAGGATGCAACCGCCACTGCACCTACTGTATCATCCCCGCGCTCAGGGGCCGCTTGCGCAGCCGCCCCCTGACTGATGTCACCGAAGAAGTCGCGTCCCTCGCGCGGGACGGTTTCCCGGAAATCGTTCTGATCGGCCAGGACACGACATCCTGGGGCGAAGACCTGGAAACGAAAGAAACTTTTGCACACCTGCTTGAAGGCGCTGCCCGGGCCGCGCCGGATTCCTGGGTCCGGTTTTTATACGGGCACCCGGACCGGATTGACGACCATCTTTTGACAATCATGGGGCAATACGACAATATCTGCCCCTATTTCGACATTCCGATCCAGCATGCAAGCCCGTCCGTATTGAAGCGCATGGGACGCGGGAGTCATGGCCCCGCATTTTTCAGGGCTTTGTTTTCCCGCATACGGCGGGTTGTCCCGGGGGCTGCGATCCGGACCACGGTCATGACGGGATTTCCCGGGGAAACGGACAGCGACTTCAACCGGCTGTGCGATTTCATACAGGAAACCCGGTTCGATCACCTGGGGGCCTTTGTTTACTCGGATGCGGAGGATTTGGCCTCTCACCGGCTGCCGGATCACGTGCCCGGTGCCCTCGGCGTAAAACGGATGGACATTCTCATGACCCTGCAGGCAGCGATCTCCCTTGATAAAAACGAGGCCCGCATCGGCAGGACCGTGCCCGTGCTCATCGAGGAGGACCAGGGCGATGGCAGCCTCATCGGCCGCACCATGTTTCAGGCGCCCGAAGTGGACGGCATCACGGTCGTTTACGCGGACAGGGCCGTTGTCGGACAGTTCATGACCGTTCGCATCACCGATGCAACCGAATACGACCTTGAAGGAGTACCGGAATGACCGGCATCAAAGAAAAACTGTTGCCCCTGGTTGCGCCCGATCTGGAAAAAATCGAGGTCGCGCTGAGAAACAACCTGACCCCCCATCTCGATCTCGTGAGGGAGACAGCGGGCCACCTCATGTTTGCCGGCGGAAAACGGCTCCGCCCGCTCCTGATCGTTCTGTCCGCGCGGATATGCGGCCATGAAGATGCATTTGTCTCGAAATTCGCATCCATATTCGAATTCCTCCACACCGCCACCCTGCTCCACGATGACGTGATCGACGGGGCGACCGTTCGCAGGGGGAAACCAGTGGCAAACGCCGTGTACGGCGCGCCGGTAACGGTGCTGACCGGCGACTTCCTCCTGGCCAGGGCCCTCAACATCGCAGCGGAATCCGAAAGCATGCGCATCATCAAGGTGGTGTCGGCCATGACCGAAACGATATCCCAGGGGGAGATCCACCAGCTCATCAAAAAAGGGGACCTCAACTTTTCCGAAGCGGAATACATGGCGGTAATCCGCGCCAAGACGGGGGTGCTCATCCAGGGGGCCTGCAAGACCGGGGCAATACTGGCGAACGCAAACGAGGCGGCCGAAGACGCCCTGAGCGCCTATGGGGACCACCTCGGCCTGGTCTTCCAGATCGCCGACGACATCCTGGACTATACAGCGGATACGGGCGAATTGGGGAAAAGCGTGGGTGCGGACCTCAGGGAGGGAAAGCTCACCCTGCCGGTGATTCACGCGCTGAAGAACGCTTCCCCGGAGGACCGGGCGCGAATGGCAGCCATTATCACCAACACGGATTTCACACGGGAAGAGTTTGACATGCTGCTTGGCCTGCTTGACCGATACGGCGGCATCGCCTATGCAAAAGACGTTGCAGCCGCCCATGTCAGAAAGGCAAAGGCGCGGCTTACCGCCTTTGCGCCTTCCCAAACACGGGAAATACTAGAAATGATGGCGGATTACGCACTGAACCGAAGGGCGTAACCCGACCGTCGGATCGACCCGTCCCGCGCAGGGTTGCGGATACAACAATATTCAAGCGTTGGATATTCAAGGACCAAGATTATGATTAGTCCGGCTTTTTTTAAACATTGGAAAATTTTTCTTGCAGGATTGCTGGCGCTCGTCGCAGCGCCATGGTTTGCGGCGGAGGCGGGTGCGCAGGACGCTTCGGACACCATAACCGTCAACGCTTCGGGATACAGCCGGATCTATGGCAATATCAGCGATGCCAGAGCCGCCGCCATTGCGGAAAGCATCCGGTTCGCCGTGCTGAGGGCCGCCGAAGACCTGTTGCCAGAAGACCGGATCTCGACTGACTTTGACGCCGTCAGCCGGGTGCTTCAGGGAAATCCCGGGCAGTTTGTCCGGGACTACCGGATATTGAGGGAATTGCAGGTGGACCGGTCCTACCGGGTCCTTATCCGGGCCACGGTAATGGTGGACAGAATCCAGGACTCCCTTTCTGCCGCAGGGCTTCACACGCGCCCCCGGGAGTTGCCGGCGATGCTTTTCATGGTGGCGGAAAAGCATTTGGGAGATGCAGAATACCGGTACTGGTGGCAAGCACCGCTTCCGAACAATGACCTTTCTACAGCCACATCACCCATGGCCGGCGTATTCATAAACGAAGGGTTCACGGTGATCGACCCGCATCAATTCATGGGCTATATCCTTTTTTTCCATGACGAGCTGTCTCTTACCGACACCCCGGCCGATTACGAGGCCGCCATCTTTGCACGGCGACTGGGCGCCGAGCTGGTCGTAATGGGCACGGCGGAGGCGAATCAAGGCGAACATCGCATCGGGGATGACGCCCGTACCTACAGGGGCGACGTCCATCTCCGGGTCATCGACACACAAAGCGGCCGGGTATTAACGACTCTCCGGGAGGAACGGTTTTCCATCGGCAAAGACCCGGACCCCGCCGCCAGAAATGCCATGGCCGACGCCGCATACCAGGCCGGCATACGGCTTTCGGAAAGAATCAAAACCCTGTGGACCGGCGAGGAAACGCCTGTTGGCGGCATTACCATTTCCATTGCCGGCAGGGGCATTCTGCCCAACCTTGAGCAGTTCCGCCGCACCGTTTCCGGTTTGACGAATATCGCTTCGGTCCGGACCCTTCGATTGTCCACAGACAAGGCAACCCTCTGGGTGGACTTCAGGGGCACGCCGGATGAACTGGCAGACAGCCTGCTAAAACAGTCTTACGGCCCCTTTGGCATCAATATCCTGAAAATATCGGCCGACTACCTCGAAATCGAAATGCTCCGGGATTTGACCTCCGAAACATTAACCGAATAAAGGACATCCGCCATGGAAAACAACCAGGTTCAAACGCCTTTGAGCGAATTGCAGGCCCGCAGGGAAAAACTCCAGAAACACCTCGTTGAAAAAAATATCGACGGCGCCCTTATTCTTCAGAATGCCGACCTTTTTTATTTCAGCGGAACCAGCCAGCAGGCCAGCTTGTTCATCCCGGCCGAAGGCGAGGCCGTCCTGATGGTGCGCAAAGATCTCGACAGGGCGACGGCCGAGTCCGCCCTCCCCCTGGTGGTCCCTTTCACGAGCCTCCGTGAAATACCGGGTATACTCGAAGACCAGGGCATCCCCATACCCGGGATATTGGGCATGGAGCTCGATGTGCTGCCGGCCAACCAGTATTTCAGCTTCGCCCGCCTTCTTGAACAAACCGAACTGGTCGATGTCAGCACCGCCATCCGAATGATCCGAAGCGTCAAATCGGCTTATGAAATCTCCCTGATCCGGAAATCAGCGGCATTGTCCGACCGGCTTGCCGCGGAAGTCCCGTCGATTCTGAGAGAAGGCATGACGGAAATCGAGCTGGCCGGTCGCATCGAGGCAACGGCGAGAAAATGGGGGCACCAGGGCATTACCCGGATGCGGCTGTTCGGGGCGGAGATGTTCTACGGCCATGTCATGGCAGGACCGGCTGCTGCGACCCCCAGCTACCTAGCATCCCCTACAGGGGGTGTGGGCATGAACCCTTCCTTTGCCCAGGGTGCCAGCATGAACCCCATCCGGCGAAACGAACCCATCCTGGTGGACGTGGTTTTCGCGCTGGACGGATACCTCTCCGATCACACCCGTATTTTTTCCATCGGCGAACTGCCCGACTTCCTGGTTGAGGCCCATAACGCCATGCTGGATATACAACATGCCGTCAAGGCAGCGGCCGTGCCCGGCGCGACCGCGGGCGAGCTTTACGACCTTGCGATCGCAAAAGCCGGCGAGCACGGCCTGGCCGACCATTTCATGGGCGTGGGAAACCAGCGGATCCGGTTTATCGGGCACGGTGTCGGCCTTGAAGTGGACGAGCTGCCTATCCTGGCAAAAGGCCAGTCAATGCCACTTGAAAAAGGCATGGTCATCGCCCTGGAGCCCAAGGCGATATTTCCGGG
>SKZX01000395.1 GCA_007127175.1 Desulfobacterales bacterium | reverse complement strand
CGGTCGTTTTCACCGATGAAAATCCGGAGAAGCACGCATTCCGCAGGAAGATGCATTTTGGCGCCTCCAAGCCCCGTAACGGGTTATTATGTTAAGCGGCCCAGTGAAATCCCCGCCAGGAGCGCAAGGAACCCGAGCCCGTTTTGCAGGAAAATATTGCCGGCCGCTGCAGCGTACTGGGCCGTCCTGAAAAGTTCCTCTGATTCAAGAATATATGTGGAGAAAGTGGTAAAAGCCCCCATGAAGCCGATCATGACGACGATGCGCGTTTCTCCGGAAACGGGCCAGCGGTGCTCGAAAAGGGCCCAAAGCAACCCGGCGGCAAAGCATCCGGCGGTATTGACCGCAAGCGTCCCGAAGGGGAAGGCGGTGCCGGCAATCCTGTGGGTGAGCCCGGAAAGGGCATACCGGCAGAGTGTGCCGGCGGCGCCTGCAAGGCAGAGCAGAAGCGTGCGCTGTATCATGTCAGCCCTTTCAACGGGTCCCCAAAGAGCCGATGCGCGTGACCGGGACTGGATTTTCCCGTTGTCTTCTGATAGGTGTTGATAGCATATTGTATTTGATATTCGGTTTGAAGCCCTGTCCCTGAAAAATATTCATTGTTCAGGGGTGAAAGTCAAGACGAAAAAGATTCGGAGGGCATGGATGAATCCGCGGTCATGCGTTCTCCCCCAGGGTAGATTCGCTTATAAATTGCACGATCCTTCCTATCGCGTGGTTAATTTAAGGGAAAAGGACTACCTCCGGGCGATCGGTGCTTTTCCCGGCGGGGCGCCCCATGAAAACCGTGCGAATTTTCCCCCGGGAGACGTTTGTGTCTCCCGGGGCGGGACGGTTTTTGAAATCCCCAACATGTTTCCGTTCCGCGGGGCAACATTTATTAAAAAGGAATGGGCGGATGCAAGCGCGGCCGACCCGGGCAGGATCCGGCTGCCGGATCCGACCCGGGTGTCCCTGAGAGACGAAATTGATGCCCTGGTTCGTGAGGCCGGTGGGCCGCCGGCGGATTTTTCGGACCGGTTGACGGACAGGCTCCCGGAGCCGCTTGCCCTTGCCCTTGCCCAGACATCGACGGACGGGCGTGACCTGGTCCGCCTTGCGGAAAGCGCCTGCGCCTTCGTTTTTGACCCGGACACGGGCGCACCGGTTGGTTTGCAGTATTTCAAAGACGAAAGCGGCCGGGCCCGGGCGCGTATCCACAAGCACGATCTTTTTGAGGTCTTGGCCAACAACCCCCACCTGCCGGAAGCATACCGGCAGGTCATGGTTTTGCGCCCCGGCGCGCAGGGAGAAAGTGAAATTGTCGGCGAGTGGCAAAGCCCTGACGGGAAATCGCACGTTTTTGAATATCTCCGGGCCAACAGCTATATTCCCTGGGGGCATTATGCCGCCAATATGGCCGATGACGCCGTCCGGTACCGTGTTGAGGAGCTGACCGAAGACGATATGACCGGGATGCGGCATCTGTATTACCAGCGGACATTTCTGCGCATTGCCCGGGACTTAGGGGTCGAGCGTTTTCCGGGCAGGCGGATGATCGGCCCGGAAGACCTGGAGGCTCTCAGGGCCGAAATATGCAGTGTGCTCGCCCATCAGCGGCGCCGTGAGGCATTGACCTTCAACCGGACGCTCTGGGGGTGGAATTTCGGCTTTGATTTTTCTCCAACCGGGTACCGCCTTCACGGGTCCCACCAGCAGGTGCACCAGCAATACGCCTTGATTCCAACCGATGTTGCGCCCGCCCACACCCCGGGCCTTGGTGTTTACCCGTATGCCTGCGGCGATCAGGTCGAAGCGTTTACAAGGATGTATTTCGAGCATACCGGGGTGCCGTTCTTTGACGCCCTCGTCCAGGCCGTTCATAGCAACGAGCGCATGGACGGCGCGCCGGACAGGCCTTCCGAGCTGGTTGTCTATTCAGACGAAAATGTCATGCTGTTTGTCCCCAAGGCCCAGACCTCCCAGTGGGAAGTCAACCTCGTGCCGCTGGCAAACGTCGGCAATATCGTGGAAGCGGACAAAAACGTCCGAAAATCCCTGGATTTCGCCATTCTGTTGGCGGTGAAGGTATTGTCGGGCCTTGGGGCCCGGATGATTACCAGCATCGAGTGCGCAAAGCGCCTTGACGCGCCGGAAACCGGCCAGCGGCTTATTTATTGCTTCCTGCCCCGCCTGCCGGAATCGCCGGGTTCTTTTTCCGAGGCGCAGCTGCGGTTTATCAACGGGCACTACCCGGAGGATTTCGCCGCCGCCTGCAGAAAGCAGGAAGCTTCCCTGCAGGGCGATCCTGAGGAAAAGCCATTTCAAAATCCCACCTGAGGGTGGGGAGCGGCTTCTTGAAACGAGCCCCGTCATTTTTCCCCTTGAAATAAATTCGCTTTAACATTTTTGTCTTTTGTTTTAACATTTTTGTAAATGTTTGTTTGGTATGCTGGTCTTTTATTAGTTATATAAAATATTGATATTGTTATATATAATCAATTATTTGGAAAATGGCATGCCAGTTGCATTCTAATTAAGCGAAACCCGAAAGGATATGGCAATGGTTATCAGCCCGACAGGCAGCATAAAAAACGATTTGAAAAAATCACCCGCAGAAACCCTGCGTGAAAACAGGAATGCGCTATTTTCAACGTTTACGCAATGGGAGCCGCCTGCGTTTCTCAGCATCCATGCGGAACTTCTGGACGCCTATTTCCGGGAAAGCTTTGCCGCAAGCCGCGTTGGGCCGGCCATGGCCATTGACAAAAACCCCCATGCCATCGTCGGGCTTGGCGGGTATGGCCGCACCGAGCAGTGCATCCACTCCGACGTTGACCTGCTGATCCTGTTCGACAAAACCGTACCGGACGGAGCCGAAGCGCTTGTCCGGGAATATGTTTACCCGCTCTGGGACATCGGGCTGGACATCGGTTATGCCATCCGTTCGCTCAAGGACTGCATCCAGATTGCAAAAACGGATTATGAGACCCTGACATCCATGCTCGATGCCCGGTTTGTCTGCGGCATGTCCCCGGTTTACGCAAAACTTGCCAATGAACTAAACGAACGCATAACCGGCCGTTTCACAACCAAGGTGATTCGCTGGCTGGTGGAACGAAACCGCAAGCGCCATGAAGATTACGGTGATTCGGCATTTCTGCTGGAGCCCAACCTGAAGGAGGGGGCCGGGGGGTTGCGGGATTACCACACCCTGTTGTGGATCGGAAAGATTCACTTCGGGCTCAAGACCTTCAGGGATTTCGAATACCAGGGCATTTTGTCCCATGACGAATACACGCACATGTGCGATGCCCTTTCATACATATGGGGCATACGGAACCGTCTCCATTACATGGCCGGGCGCAAGTGCGACCAGCTGTATTTTGATTACCAGACACGGCTGGCCGATGACATGGACCTGGACCTGAGAGAGGCGCAGATGCCCGTAGAGGCTTTGATGGGCGACCTCCATGCAAAGATGGGGTATGTCAAAAAGCAGCTCCTGCTGCTTCTTTATGAGCTGGGCTACGAAAAGCCGTCCCGGCGCAGCCTGTTTTTCCGGAAGCGCCCGGATGTGGCCGGTATTCAGCTGAGCCGGGGAGGGGTGAATTTCATTTCCGCCAACAAGATCATGGATGAACCGGTTCTGCTGATAAAAATTTTCGAAGTGAGCGCACGGATGCGCCTGCCCCTTGTCCGGGAGGCGACCCGCCTGGTGCGGGAATTTTTGGATCTCGTTGACGATCGGTTCCGCAGGGACCCGGAGGTGAAAAAATCCCTAGAAATAATACTGGTGACGGCTTCATCGCCGGTGAACGTTTTGGGACAGATGCTGGAAACAGGCTTTCTGGCCGCCTTGATACCCGAATTCAAGGGGATTGTCGACCGTATCCAGTTTGACGCCTACCATCTGTTTCCGGTGGACCGCCATTCCATCCGCGTGGTTCAGCAGCTCAAGAAGCTGGGGGAGGGGGATGCGGACGCTGTTGCAGATGGCCTGGCCGGCAAGCTTTTCCGGGCACTCAAGAAAAAGCACCTGCTCCTGCTTGGCGCACTGCTTCATGATATCGGAAAGGGCGTTCCGGACCAGCGCCATTCCGATGCCGGTGCAGCAATGGCGGAAACCGTGCTCAGGCGTTTCGGGTACGCGGAGCGCGAGGTCGACCTGATCTGTTTTCTCATCAAAAACCACCTGCTGCTGGTGAAAACAGCAACCCGGCGGGATATCTACGACGAGGAAACCGCCATTCGCATGGCCAGGGCCGTCAAGGATATAGGGCGGCTGAAGATGCTTTACCTGATTACCGTTGCCGATTCCATGGCAACCGGCCCCAAGGCCTGGAACGACTGGACCGCCGACCTTGTCCGCGATTTTTTCCTGAAGGTTTTGAGAATCCTGGAAAAAGGCGAGTTGGCATCCATGACCGCGGTGAGGCAGGCCGAGAAGAAAAGGGCCTATGTCCGCCAGGAGATTCATATTCCGGGGATGGACCTGGAAGCGGCCCTGGCCGCCCTTTCACCGCGATACCTCTTGTATACGGACGCTTCCGACATCGTTTCCCATCTTCGCCTGCACAACCGCCTGGGGGGGGCGCCTTTTGTATGGGATGTAAGGCAGGGGGAATCGTTTGACACCCGCACGGTTGTAGTCTGCGCAAAAGACCAGCCCGGCCTGATTTCAGCCATTTCAGGCGTTTTTACGCTCAATGGCATCGATATCCTGAACGTCCAGGTTTTTACGTGGAAAAACAAGCTCGCACTGGGTGTTTTCACGGTAACACCGCCGCCGGACCTCATTTTCGAGGAAGAACGGTGGCGCCGTGCCGAGGAGAACCTGGTCGCCG
>SKZX01000188.1 GCA_007127175.1 Desulfobacterales bacterium | reverse complement strand
TTGAGGAGATCGATTACGAAGAAACCAGATCATATGAAAGTTAAGGGTGTGTAAAACTGTCAGGGAGGCAACATGAAAGTCGTATTCAGCGAATATTTTTACACGGTGTACACTTCGGATCCGGCGTCTGAGCCGGGACGCATGGAGAGCATTGTTCAGGCGCTGCCGGATCACGTTGAAATCATCGCGCCCGAGCCGGCCACGGAAGAACAGATTCTCCTGGCGCACACCCCGTCACATGTCAAGGACGTGAAAAGGCAGGGGTTGTATGATATTGCCGCACTGGCCGCCGGCGCAGCCGTAAGGACCGCGCGCATCAGCCTGAAAGAGCCGGCATTTGGCGCCATCCGTCCCCCGGGTCATCATGCCTCTTCAGACAGCGCCTGGGGTTTCTGCTTTTTTAACAACATGGCCATCGCACTGCTTGCACTGAAGGCAGAAAAGCGCATCGAAACAGCAATTGTCCTGGATATCGACCTGCACTATGGCGACGGGACGGACAATATCCTGAACAATGAAAGCTGGGTCCGCACCTTCAACGTATCAAAAAACACGCGCAAGGAATATGTTCATGAAGTTGAACGTATTCTTTCAGGCCACCGGGTTGACCTGATCGGTATTTCCGCCGGATTTGACAATCATGTCAATGACTGGGGCGGGTTGATGGCCACCGAAGATTACCGCAGCATCGGCCAGATGGCCAGGGAAGCGGCTGCAGCGAACAACGGCGGCGTATTCGCCATACTGGAAGGCGGGTATAACCACAACGTGCTCGGCCGCAACGCCGCTGCCCTGATCAATGGCATGACGCCGGCCCATTGATCTGCGCCATGTCAAACGGCCTTACAGCGATTTACCGTTTACCTTGAATCGGGTAATATGCTACTTATTCCAAAATGTACCATCAACCATTAACCATTAACCATTAACCATTAACTACTAACCATTAACTATTAACCATCAACCATTTGAGGCTTTCCGTGCGCGTTGGCATTGGATATGATATTCACAAGCTGGTCTTCGGCAAAAAGCTCATGCTTGGCGGCGTTGAAATCCCTTTTGAAAAAGGGCTCGAAGGGCATTCCGATGCCGATGTCCTGGTCCACGCCATATGCGACGCACTGCTCGGGGCGGCCGGAATGGGGGACATCGGGATGCATTTTCCCGATTCCGACAACGCATACAAGGATATTAACAGCATTCGTCTGCTGGAAAAAACGTGGGACATGGTCGCCGTAAAATTTCCCCATATTCACAACGTGGACGCGACCATTTTTGCCGAAGCCCCGAAGATCGGTCCTTATCGTGCGGCAATGGCTGAATGCATTTCCCGTGCGTTGGGTATTCCTTCTGAATCCATAAACATCAAGGCGACGACCACCGAAGGACTCGGTCTTGTGGGAAGCGGTGAGGGGATAGCGGCCATGTGCATTGTCATGCTGGGTCCATGATACCGCGTGAGACGCAGCCTCCCCTTTGGTAAAAAAAAAAAAAAAAAAAAGGGATACAATAATTATGACGATCAAGCTGTACAACTCTTTGAGCAGGCAAAAGGAAGATTTCGAGCCGATGGAAAGCGGCAAGGTCAGCATGTATGTGTGCGGCCCAACGGTCTATGATTCCTGCCACATTGGCCATGCGCGGTCGGTGGTCGTATTCGATGTTATCTACCGCTACCTGAGCGCAAGGGGATACGATGTTTTTTATGTCAGAAATTTCACCGACGTGGATGACAAGATTATCGCCCGGGCCAACACACTCGGCATCACCTGTGACGAGGTGTCTGAGCGATATATAAAAGAATTCCATGAGGACATGGATGCATTGAACATGATGCGTCCCACGTTGGAACCCCGGCCCACCGGGCACATTGAACAGATCATCGGCATTATCTCCATTTTAATTGAAAAGGGATATGCCTATGCCGTGGACGGGGATGTGTATTTTTCCGTTGAAAAATATCATGATTACGGGAAGCTGTCCGGTAGACGGCTTGAGGATATGGTCGCGGGATCGCGGGTCGAAATTGACCCGCGCAAAAACAATCCCCACGATTTTGTCCTGTGGAAGGCATCCAAGCCGGATGAGCCCCGGTGGGACAGCCCCTGGGGGCCGGGCAGGCCCGGCTGGCATATTGAATGCTCTGCCATGAGCGCCGAATATCTGGGGCAGACATTTGATATCCACGGGGGCGGAAAGGACCTGATCTTTCCGCACCACGAGAATGAAATCGCACAGTCCGAGGCCGCGTTCGGGAAAACCTTCGTCAAGTACTGGGTGCACAATGGGTTCATCAATATTGACCATGAAAAAATGTCCAAGTCCCTGGGCAATTTTCTGACCATCAAGGAAATCGTCAAAACCTGGCACCCCGAAGCGCTGCGGCTGTTTCTGCTCTCCAGTCACTACCGGTCCCCGCTGGATTATACAGACCAGGCGATGCAGGAGGCCACAGCCGGTATGGACCGCATATACAAAACCCTGGCCCGCGTTGAAAGCTGTCTTGGTGCGCCTGTTTCCACACTTGGCGGAATGGATGGGGCCCGCTCGATTACCGATCAAACCGATACCGGCCGTCATTTTTTTGAGGCCATGGACGATGATTTCAACACCGCACGCGCCACCGCGATACTTTTTGAAACCGTTCGGCGGGTTAACCGGCTCATGGATGCGAACGAGGAAAATCCAGCGCCTTCAAACCGGGAACAGATCGTTGAGGAAGCAACGGAAATACGGAAAATCGGTGAAATTTTAGGGATTGCCAACCTGGACCCGGATGTTTATTTTCAGCAGAAACAGGCTAGGAGTTTGGGTTCCAGGCAAATCGACCCGTCATGGGTGGAAAAAAAGATTGCCGAACGCAAGCTTGCCCGTAAAAACAAGGATTTTTCTGCAGCCGATGCGATCCGGGACGAACTTCTTGATATGGATATCGTCCTGGAGGACCGACCTGAGGGAACGATCTGGAAAATGAAGCATTAATGGCGCATGGAACACGAAAAATTTCAGCTTGTCACATTGATGAAGCCCACCGGGGACCAGCCCGGCGCCATTGATGCCCTGTGCCGGGGAGTCCGGGAAGGCAAAAAGCACCAGGTGCTTTTGGGCGTGACCGGGTCCGGCAAAACGTTCACCATGGCCAATATCATCGAAAAGCTTCAGAAGCCCGCGCTTGTGATTGCCCCCAACAAGACCCTTGCCGCGCAGCTTTACAACGAGTTTTCGTCTTTTTTCCCCCACAACGCGGTCGAATACTTTGTCAGCTACTATGATTATTACCAGCCTGAAGCCTATCTTCCGGTATCTGACACCTATATTCAGAAAGATTCTTCCATCAATGAGATGATCGACAAGATGCGCCATTCAGCCACGCGGTCGGTGCTTGCACGGAAAGACGTGCTCGTTGTGGCTTCCGTATCCTGCATCTACGGCCTCGGGGCGCCGGAAGATTACCTGGCGATGCGCATGGATTTGCAGCAGCACATGACCCTGGAAAGGAGCCGGTTGATTTCAGCGCTGGTTGAAATGCAGTATGAGCGAAATGACACGGATTTTCATCGCGGCGTATTCCGGGTGCGCGGGGACCGGGTCGAGATTTTTCCCTCTTATGAAGAAGATATTGCAGTGCGCGTTGATTTTTTTGGCGACGCGGTCGATGCCCTTTCAGAAATTGACCCTCTCACCGGAAAGGTTCAAAAGGCCTGGCAGCATATGACCATTTACCCGGCCAGTCACTATGTGACCCATCGCCGAAGCCGAAGAAAAATTATTGAGTCCATCAAGGATGAGCTCAGGGAGCGGAGCGAATGGTTTCAGCAGGCGGGCAAGCTTATCGAGGCGCAAAGAATTGAGGAGCGAACCCGCTACGACATGGAGATGATACTGGAGCTGGGTTACTGCAACGGCATTGAAAACTATTCCCGCCACATCACCGGACGCAACCCCGGCGACCCCCCGCCGACGCTGCTGGATTACTTTCCCGGCGATTTCATGGTGTTTATCGATGAGAGCCACATCGGCCTGCCGCAGATTAAGGGGATGTACAACGGGGACTACTCGAGAAAAAAAACCCTTGTGGATTACGGGTTCAGGCTCCCCTCCGCACTGGACAACCGGCCGCTCCGGTATGATGAATTCCAGGCGCGGATCAATGATGTCATTTATGTTTCCGCAACGCCCGCAGAGATGGAAATGAAGCAGGCAAACGGGGCTGTTGTCGAGCAGATCGTTCGGCCCACCGGGCTTATCGATCCTGAAATCATCGTGCGCAGTGCAACGCATCAGGTCGATGACCTCTTAGCGGAAATCCGGCGCAGGACGGAGCGCAATGAACGGGTCCTGGTGACGACACTGACCAAGCGGATGGCCGAGGATTTGACCGACTACTACACAGAGCTGGGCATACGGGTGAGGTATCTTCATTCCGACATCAAAACCCTTGAGCGGATCGAAATCATAAGGGATCTGCGGGCCGGTGAATTCGATGTCCTGGTGGGCATCAACCTCCTCCGGGAAGGGCTGGATCTGCCGGAGGTGTCCCTTGTCGCCATACTCGATGCAGACAAGGAGGGGTTTTTAAGGTCCAGCCGGTCTCTTGTTCAGACTGTCGGCAGGGCGGCCCGGAACATCAACGGCACGGTCCTGATGTATGCGGATAAAGTCACATCCGCCATGGAATACGCCATGGATGAAACCCGCCGGCGCCGAAAGATCCAGATCGAATACAATGATGCTCATCATATTACGCCTGCCGGCATCGAAAAATCCCTGTTTTCTGTTTTCGAATCCCTGTCCCCGGGATCCCGTAACACCCCTTCCCTTGAGGTCGCT
>SKZX01000113.1 GCA_007127175.1 Desulfobacterales bacterium | reverse complement strand
CCGTTGCCAGACCGGCCGCATAGGCCGCACCCAGCACGGTGGTTTCCATGTTTTTGGGGCGTATCACCGGAACATTCAATATATCCGCCTGAAACTGCATCAACAGTTCGTTCCGGGTCATTCCGCCGTCCACTTTCAGGTCGTTTAACGGTACCCCTGAATCTTTTTCCATGGCCTCGAAAATCTCTTTTGCCTGGAAGGCGGTTGATTCCAGCACCGCCCGGGCAAGGTGCCCCGTTGACGCAAAATGCGTCAAGCCGGTGATAATGCCGCTGGCGTCGCTTCGCCAGTGCGGCGCGAAAAGGCCTGAAAACGCCGGGACAAAATAGACCCCGCCGTTGTCTTCGACCTCCCCTGCCCTTTCTTCGATTTCATCGGACGTTTTGATCATTCCGAGGTTATCCCGTATCCATTGAACCAGTGACCCGGCAATGGCAATGGACCCCTCAAGGGCATACACCGCCGGTTGATCGCCGATGCGGTAGGCGGGTGTGGTCAATAGCCCGAAATTCGACTGTACCGGTTTTTCCCCCGTATTCAGCAGAAGAAAACAACCGGTGCCATAGGTGTTTTTTGCATTTCCGACATCAAAGCAGGTCTGCCCGAACAAGGCTGCCTGCTGGTCGCCAAGGTCCCCGGCCACGGGCACTTCCGCTCCGAAAACACCCCCCCCATCCGTATAGCCGTATATTTCGCTCGAAGAGCGGATTTCGGGAAGCATTGCCGCCGGGATATTCATGGCTTCAAGCATGACATCATCCCACTCAAGGCGATTGATATTCATGAGCATGGTGCGGCCGGCATTTGTCACGTCGGTGATAAAAACCCCCTTGCCGGGCCCGCCTGTCAGCCACCAGATCAACCATGTGTCCATGTTCCCGAAAAGCGCATCGCCGGAAGCCACATCGGCCTTGACCCCTTCCACGTTATCGATAACCCACTTGATCTTGGGACCTGAAAAATACGTGGACAGGGGCAGCCCCACCCTTTCGCGGAAACACCACATGTCCCCGTTTTCCGCCAGGTCCCGGCATATCTCGTCTGTGCGGGTATCCTGCCACACAATGGCGTTATAATAGGGCAAACCGGTCTTGCGATTCCAGACCACCGTCGTCTCCCGCTGGTTGGTCACGCCGATGGCTGAAAGCTCCCGGGCTTTTATGCCGGAGCTTGCCAGGGTATTCCCAATGACGTCAAAGGCCCTGTCCCGGATTTCAATGGGGTCATGCTCGACCCT
This sequence comes from Desulfobacterales bacterium, assembly GCA_007127175.1. Lineage (GTDB taxonomy): Bacteria > Desulfobacterota > Desulfobacteria > Desulfobacterales > Desulfosalsimonadaceae > B1SED10-16. The sequence continues at coordinate 3,594 of SKZX01000113.1, read as the reverse complement.
TCCCGGCCGGGGGTAAATCTGCCGGTGCTCGAGCTGGTTCATGGCAACCATCTCCCCCTTACGGTCGAAAATAAAAAATCGGGTACTGGTGGTTCCCTGGTCGATTGCTCCAATATACGGCTTTTCTCCATTCATTTCATTTTCTCCTGGCTGCACTTGTTCTTTCCGATACCGACCCCGCGAGGCTGAACAACCTTCCGATGAATTTGCCCTTATAAAATCGATCAATTTCAATATTTTCAACTATCAGCGGTATAAAAACAACTATTTTTTATGCTGCTTCTATTTTTATGTAGATTTTATTGGATATTTCTAAAATTTTATTATAGAAATAAGCAGTAAAATAAGAAGACCAATCCGGGCAACATGAGTAATCCGTTTCCATTATACCCATATATTGTGAAGTTTTAAAAAGGTTTTTGATAAACGCTTGATAAGCAATTTTTGAATAAGGGAGGGCGATCATGAAAATAAGGGTTCAGCTTGCAGACAACCAGATCGTTGTCAGGCAGGGCATCAACCAGTTATTGTCAAAGGAAAAAGATATCGACGTGGTTGCGGAAACCGCTGACGGCTTGGAAACCGTGGAAACGGTGAAAAAGATCAAACCCGACATCGTGCTTCTGGAACCCGCACTGCCAAAAATGGCCGGCGTCGATCTGGTCCGGATGGTCAAGGAGGCAAACAGCGAAACCGAGGTTGTCGTCCTGACAACGCCCCAGAAAAAAGCCCATGTTCGCGACGCGCTCCAGGTTGGCGCTCTCGGATACGTCCTGAAAACAGGCTCCATCGCCGAGGTGCTGGCTGCAATACGCGCTGCTTATCAAAAAGGATATTACCTCAGCCCTGAAATCAGCGCCGACATTATTGACACATTTGTCAAAAAACGCGGCGTTGAGTCGGAAACCAGCGGGTACGGAAAAATCTCCAAGCGGGAAAGACAGGTCTTCCGGTTGATCGCGGAAGGCGCCACAACCGATGAAATTGCCGAGGCGCTGGACATCAGCCCTAAAACGGTCGCAAAACACCGCATGAACATCATGGAGAAAATGGCGCTCAAAAACGTCGCCTCACTCGTACGGTACGCCGTGAAAATCGGGGTCATCGATCCGTATTGATTCGGTTGTAGGTTGTAAGTTGTAGGTTGTAAGTTGTAGGTTGTAGTTTGTAAGATGCAGGTTGACGGTTGTAAGCAGGGGGACGCAGCGGCTGATCCCTTCTATGCATCCAGAAAAACCCTGGCATGGGAAATGATCCCCGCCAGATGATCCGGTTCGAACCACTGGATTTCCGTGTCTTTGCGGAACCATGTCAGTTGGCGCTTGGCATAGTGCCGGGTGTCGCGTTTCAGGGTGGCAACCGCTGATTCCCAATCAGTCCTGCCCTTTATGAAATCCGCCATTTGCCGGTAGCCCAACGCCTGCATCGGCCTCAAAAACTCATGGTATCCCGCATCCAGCAGACCGCTCACCTCGCCAAGAAGCCCTTGGCCTATCATGGCATCCACACGTCCCTCAATGCGCTCGTATAGCGCCTGCCGATCCATAAAAAGCCCGATTTTCAGAACATTGTAAGGGGCATCGGCGAATTTGTGCCGGCGCCTGAATGCGGTCATGGTCATGCCGCTTGCTTCATATACCTCCAGGGCGCGCATGATCCGGTAGGTGTCATTGGGGTGAATGGCCCCGGCAGCCTCCGGGTCGCATGCTTTTAGCCGCGAAAAAAGGCGTTCCCCCCCCGAGCGCACCGCTTCTTCACTGAGCCGCCGGCGAATGGACGGATCACTCGGCGCGGACTCAAAAAGCCCGTACACAAGGGCCTTGATGTAAAAGCCGGTCCCCCCGGCAATCACGGGAATGCGCCCGCGCTGAAAAATCGCACCGATCGCCTCCCTTCCCTCCCTGCTGAAACGGGCGGCGTCATACGGCGCATCCGGGGTGACAATATCGATCATATGGTGAGGGATGCGCTGCCGTTCTTGGGGCGTCGGTTTGGCCGTCCCGATGTCCATATATTTGTAGATCTGCAAGGAATCAGCACCGACGATTTCGCCGCCGAGCCGTTCAGCGACACCTATGGCGGCGGCTGTTTTGCCGATGGCCGTTGGGCCGCAGATCAGGATAATTTTTGGCTTGTGGTCGTTCATGGTTGCTTTTACAGTAATTGTTTTCAATACCCCGGCATTCCCGGAAGCATGTGCGGCAACGTTCTGATTCCATTGAAGCGGGTTTTCCGCAGGCTTCGCGCTGATGCCTGCCGGCCCGGGAGACGAAATGAAATCCTGGCCCCTGGGGCTGTGGACGCGGGAACAGTATGGCACGCTGTCCACACTCGTTCCGGGGAAGACGAATCGGATACCGACCCGGCCCCTGAAATACCGGCAGCATCCGGAAAGCGGGCATTTCCTTAAAGCCCTGAGGCCGCGTGTTTCTCAAAATTATATTGACATCATAATCTTAAATGGATATCAAGACAATTTGACTAAAAATTTACTTTTCATATTTTTGTAAGCCTATGCTCATGTAAATACCATGCAAATCATTGACAGGAGTGCAAAGCATGACAAAAAATAAAATCGGTTCAGTAATGGTTGTCGGCGGCGGCATCGCCGGGATGCAGTCGGCCCTTGATTTGGCGGATGCGGGTTACTACGTCTACCTTGTGGAAAAAGGGTCGTCCATCGGCGGCGTAATGGCGCAGCTGGACAAGACGTTTCCCACCAACGACTGCGCCATGTGAATTATCTCCCCCAAACTGGTCGAGGTCGGCCGGCATCTGAACATAGAGATCATCACACTGGCGGAAGTGCAGGATATCAGCGGCGAGGCCGGAAATTTTTCCGTGGACGTCCTCAAGCAGCCCAGATACATTGACGAGGACAAGTGCATCGCCTGCGGGGTCTGCGCTGAAAAATGCCCCAAAAAGATAATCGACACATACAATGCGGGACTTTCCAAGCGCAAGTCCGCCTATGTTGAATACCCCCAGGCGGTCCCCCTGAAGTATGTGATCGACCCTGAAACCTGTATTTACCTTCTGAAAGGCAAATGTGGTGCATGCAAGAAAAAATGCCCCGTGGACGCCGTTGATTTTGACCAGAAACCGGAAAACCTGAAAATCAGCGTGGGATCGGTGATCCTCGCCCCCGGGTTTGAACCGTTTTCACCAGAGGCATTTGAAAACTATCAATATGCAAAGCACCCCAACGTGATCACCTCCCTGGAATTTGAGCGGATCCTGTCGGCATCCGGTCCCACCCATGGGCATGTCACGCGCCCTTCCGACCAAAAGGAACCCAAAAAGATTGCATGGTTCCAGTGCGTTGGGTCGAGGGACATGAACCGGTGCGACAATGCTTACTGCTCTTCGGTGTGCTGCATGTATGCCATCAAGGAAGCCGTCATTGCCAAGGATCACGTGGGCGACGACCTGGATTGCGCCATATTTTTCATGGACATGCGGACACACGGCAAAGATTTCGAGCGATTCTACGATAACGCCAAAACAAAAAGCGGGGTGCGCTTCATCAGAAGCCGCGTGCATACCATCAATCCCCTGCACGGAACCGATGACCTGGAGCTGCGGTTTGTAACT
>SKZX01000281.1 GCA_007127175.1 Desulfobacterales bacterium | reverse complement strand
TCGGGTTCAATTTTGCTTTTGCCTCGGCAGCCGTATTCTGCACATGGGTTGCCAGGTTGCAGCTGCCGTTCTTCCACTTCATGGAAGGTTCCGGGAACGCCGCGCAGAACCATCCGCCCTCATGCTGCTCGCTCCGGTTGCAGCCATTGCAGGCCTCGATGATTTCAGCACAGGACCCGCCGTTGAAAGAGCATCCCTTTGCCGTCATGAATGTGCATTTTTTACCTTTTCGCGTGGTTTCACATACCAACATGTTCAATACCCCCTTAGATAATATAAAAATACGGCACCGCATACGATCAATCGGGCACACGGTGCCGCTATAACCTGTTCCTGCCTGCCGGCGCCATAAAAAAGCCGCACAAAACGCGGCAATGTCATTTCTCAAAGCACCGACAGTTTTTTTGACCTGCTTTTACAGCAAACCATTGTCGCTTGTCAATTCTTTTTCGCCACAAATTAAACATATTTTTTCCATCGTCAAACGAGAACTTGATTTTTTCCCAAAAAATTGTAATTTTTCCCAAAGATCCATTGGTGGACATTGAGCCACGCGTATTGCGATTCATGTCTGTTTTTATGCAACCTTTAACAAAACACCCATCAGCAATCATGACCAACGACGCCATCAACCAGGCCGCAGCGGTGCTGAAAACCGAAGCGGAAAGCATTTTGCGACTCGCCGCCCGAATCGATGAAAACTTTTCCCGGGCCGTGGACATCATCTACGAGTCCAGGGGGCGCGTGGTGATTGCCGGCATCGGAAAATCCGGTTTGATCGGCCGGAAAATATCCGCAACCCTCAATTCAACCGGCACCCGGGCGATTTTTCTCCACCCGGTGGAAGCCATGCACGGCGATCTCGGCATATTGTCGGACAACGATGTCTTCCTTGCCATTTCAAACAGCGGGGAAACCGAGGAACTCAACATCCTCCTGCCCAGCATCCGCACCATCGGCTGCCCGATTATCGCCTTTACGGGCAATACGGACTCCACGCTCGCCAAGCAGAGCGACATCGTCATCGACGTGGGCGTAGAAAAAGAAGCCTGCCCCTTGGGGCTTGCCCCCACGAGCAGCACCACAGCGCAGTTGGCCATGGGAGACGCCCTTGCGGTCGTTTTGATCCACCGGCGAAAATTCAACAGCAGCGACTTCCGGAAGTTCCACCCCGGCGGCCAGCTGGGCAGGCGCCTGTCGTTCAAAGCGAAAGACATCATGTGCACAGGCGACGGCACACCGGCGGTCCCCGCGGGAACGATCATGGATCAGGCGCTGGCCATCATGGAGGAAAAACAGCTGGGCGTCATCTTTATCACCGATGGCAGCGGGAAAATCCAAGGGATCATCACGGACGGGGACATCCGGCGAATGGTCGTCAGCAGGGTTCCCATACACGATCAGCCCGTTGAAACGCTCATGACAGCAAACCCCCTGACACTGCTGCCTGAAATGCCGCTCTACGAGGCGCTCAACATCATGGAAAAGCATGAAATCACCGTCATGCCCGTGGTCGAGGCAAACGGGACCCTTCTGGGCACCGTTCACCTCCACGACATTCTGGGCAAGGGCGCGGTGAAATTCAACGGCATCTGATAAGGTGCCCATATACAATGCATTCATACATAAAACAGGATATATATCATGTTCAACGAAGAGTTTGAAGCACTTGACACGACCATCGACACCCTTGGCGAACCCAGGATCAACTCCCCGATTCTAAAGGAACTGCTGGGCGCAGACGAAAGCATTTTCAGAAATGAAAGCGAAAAGGTACTGGTGCAGGTCCACCCGGAAAAGATAACGGAAATGATCACGGCCGGAAAAACCCCGCCCGCTTTTGAACAGGCCGGACCCAGGAGCAAAATCTATTTCGATCCCAGCAAGCTCAAATGCGCCGTGACCACCTGCGGCGGACTGTGCCCGGGGCTGAACAACATCATCCGGTCCATTGTTCTCGAACTCCATTACATCTACGGCGTCAAGCACATTTACGGTTTTCCTTACGGGCTGCAGGGGTTTATCCCGGAATACCGGCACGAGGTCGTGGAGTTAACGCCCGCGCGCGTGGTCAACATCCATGAAATGGGGGGGACCATCCTCGGCTCCTCGCGCGGGCCCCAGGACATCGACGCCATTGTCGACTGCCTGGAGCGGATGAATATCGGCATTCTTTTCATGATCGGCGGGGACGGCACCCTCATGGCGGCCTCCATCATCAGCAAGACCATCAAGAAACGGGGGCTTAAAATCAGCGTCATCTGCATCCCCAAAACCATTGACAACGACATCCACCTGGTGTCCAAGTCCTTCGGGTTCGACTCAGCCGTGGATATCGCCACAGCGGCCGTCAAAGGGGCCCACAAGGAAGCCGAGGGGTACCCCAACGGCATCGGCCTCATCAAGCTCATGGGGCGCTATTCCGGCTTTATCGCGGCCACAGCGGCCCTTGCCCAGCAGGACGTCAATTTCGTCTTGATCCCGGAGATCGATTTCGACCTGGAAGGGGAAAACGGGCTGCTCAAAAAACTCGAGGAGCGCCTTGTCAAGCGGAAGCATGCCGTTATCCTCATTGCGGAAGGGGCCGGCCAGAAATTTTTCGAAAAACATGAAAAGCAATACGATGCGTCCGGCAACATCAAGCTCCATGACATCGGCCTGTACCTCAAAGACCGCATCAACGGGTATTTTAAACACCGGGAAATGGAAATTTCGCTCAAATACATCGACCCCAGCTACATGGTCCGGAGCCTGCCCGCCAATTCAAACGACCACGTCTACTGCACGTTTTTAGGGCGCGATGCCGTGCACGCGGGCATGGCCGGCAAGACCGACATGATCGTGGGGCACTGGAACAACCATTTCGTGCATGTGCCGGTGGGGCTCACCGCGGGCAAGCGAAAACAGGTCAACCCGGGCGGAAAGCTCTGGCAGACGGTGCTCGAGGCCACCGGCCAGGGAAGCCTCGTGAACAACGGGGCGCAGAAGGCCTGAAAAAAGCTCAAGATCAAGGATTGCACAATTTATGTAGAATTGAGTGTACTTAGCCGTACGTGAGATTCTTCGGAAATGCGCGTAGCCCAGATATTGGACTTTTGCGAAGCCATCAAGGCTGATGATCTCGTAAAAAGTCGGGATCAGACGGCTTTGTAAAAAGCTCAAGATCAAAGCGCGAGCTATTTTTGAAGAATTGAGCGTACTTAGTCGTACGTGAGATTCTTCGGAAATTGCTCGCAACCCAGATATTGAGCTTTTTACGAAGCCGTCATTGGATTTCCAGAAACCGCCCCCGTGCCACCTCCAGCAGGTATAGCTCCTTGACCGCTTCGCCGGTTTCGTCAAACCGGGTCACACCGGTCACCCCGTCAAACGGGGGCATGTCCAGAAGCGCGTTTTTCACGCCGAAACGGTTGTCGACGTCCGCTCTTGCGATCACATCAAAGAGCAGCATGGCCGAATCATAGCCCGCGGCCTCGATATACCCCGGAGTATCGTCATAGATGGCTTCAAAGCTGCCGATGAAACGGCCAACCCCGGGCTTCCGGCTTTGACCGAAAAACCCCTCCGGGATGACCACCTTCCTGAGCTGCCGGCCGGCAATATCGATCAGCTGCCGGGAGTGCCAGAGGTTCGTGCCGAGCAGGTATGCGTCGTCAATATCGTAATAGCGGAGCTGCGGAATGATCAATCCCGCGACCCTCGGGGAGTCCGGGATGAATATGGCGTCAAAATCAACGATGGCCTTTTCCGGGTCAACGCCTTTATCACCCCAGGGGTCAACGCCTTCCTCGGTGTTGTCGAGAAGCACGCGCACAAGGCCCGGCAATTCGCCGTCATAATTCTCCACGTCCATCCTTAACGACTGTTTGTGCAGGGGCAGCAGGACTTCTTTCAGATCTTCCGGAACCTCATGATACAGGCCCACAAGCTTCTTGATGGGGTCAGAAAAATCGGTTTTCTCCGGGTTGTATTTTTCAACCCCCACCACGATCCCGTCATTTTCAATGAGACTGTCCCAGAACAGGTGCAGAAACGTCTCCCCGTAGGCTTCATCCGGGTACAGGATGGCAAACCGCTTCAGCCCCAGGGTTCCTGTTGCATGGGCCGCCAGGGCGTCCACCTGCATTTGGGGGGTGAGGAAATTCCTGAACACGTAATCCCCGATGTCGCAGATACCGGCCTGCTGGGTAAGCGTAATGATGGGGATCTCCATTGCCTGGGCTTCCCTTGCGGCTGTTTCTGCCATGACAATGGGCCCGACAATGGCCGCCACCCGCATATCGCCAAGCTCCCGAACGCCCCGGGCTGTTTTTTCCGTATCCGCGGCAGTATCAAAAACGAGGATTTCCAAGGGCGGATCAAGGCGGACGCGTCTGGAATAGTGGTCGAGTGCCAGCTCTATCCCCCGCAGTGCCTGTCGCCCGAAGGCCGCGTATTGCCCCGTGAGGGGAAGGAGCACCCCGATCCGGTGCCCTTCGAAATACGCCAGGGTTTGCAGCTCCACCAGTTTTTCGCGCGCTGCCGGTGCAAGGGGATGCCGCGGGAAATTTTCTGTAAAATCGGTCAAGGCGACGATGGCATCGCCGATCCGACCGGCCTCCACCATGTTCAACCCTTTCCTGTAAAGCAGGTAACCAGCAGGCGCCCTTTTGCCCAGCGCATCGATTGCCGACTGCAGCGCAGGGGCATCCAGGTGCGAAGCCGCCATCATCAAATGTTCCCCTGCACTTTCGCGATGGGCTCCCGGTGCTTCTTCAAAGGCTTTCAAATAAAGCTTAAGGGCCTCCCCGTAGGCACCTTTCTGTATATACGCCCCCCCGGCAACCTGGTGGAAGCCG
>SKZX01000377.1 GCA_007127175.1 Desulfobacterales bacterium | reverse complement strand
TGACGGGGACGGGTCTGGGCAGCAGCCTGTCCGGCATTGCGCCGGATTTTGAGATAGATTACAAGGATATACCCGGTTTCCCGGTCTCCACGGTGGTGGGCCACGCCGGGCGGCTGCTGTCGGGCAGGCTGGGCGGAAAGCCTGTCCTGGCCATGGAAGGGCGGTTTCATCTTTACGAGGGGTACACGCCAAAAGAGGTGGCGTTCCCGGTACGGGTGCTGCAGGCAATGGGGGTCGGCACGCTGATTGTCACCAATGCCGCAGGCGGCCTGAACCCCGGTTTTGCCGCCGGGGATATAATGGTCATAAGAGACCATATCAATTTCACCGGTCAAAACCCGCTCACCGGGAAAAATGACGACCAATGGGGGCCCCGTTTTCCGGATATGACGCATATATATACAGGCGCGCTTGCTGAACTGGCAATTCATGCAGGGATGGAAATTGGCCTTTCAATGAAACAGGGGATATATCTGGGGCTGAATGGCCCTTGCCTTGAAACGCCCGCCGAGACCCGGTTTATCCGGATGATGGGGGCGGATGCCGTGGGCATGTCCACCATACAGGAAGTGATTGCCGCCGTCCACGGCGGTATGCGGGTCCTGGGACTGTCCGTCATATCGAACATAAACGACCCGGATCACCCCGAGCCTGTCACCCTGGAAGCCATCGTCCGGGCGGCTGAAGAATCGGCGGCAAAACTTGCCGGGGTGATCACCCGTATTGTGGAGCGGATGGATGTATAAAGCAGGGAGCGCGGATATCGCCCTGACAAAGGGCATTGTTTTAACGCAGGACCCGGCCGGCACGGTTTTTGAGGATGGGGCGGTCTGTGTATCCGGAGACCATATTGTGTTCGTGGGCGACGCCCGCGATATTGACTTAGGCAATGCCGGGCGCGTGATCGATGCCGGCGGCGGCATCATCATGCCGGGGCTCATCAATACGCACACCCATGCGGCCATGACCTGCTTCCGCGGTCTTGCAGACGACATGGAGTTGATGCAATGGCTCAACCACTATATCCTGCCCGCGGAAGCCAAGCTCGATCATGACACGGTTTACATGGCATCGATGCTTGCCTGCGCGGAGATGATGCTGTCCGGTACGACCTGTTTTTCCGATATGTACCTGTTCGAAGACGCCGTGGCGGAAGCCGTTCATGTGGCGGGCATGCGCGCGGTGGTAGGCGAGGTGCTCTATGACTTTGACTCCCCGAGCTACGGCACGGTGGATAAAGGGCTTGAGCACACCCGCCGGCTTGTCGAAAAATGGCGGGGCGACCCCCTGGTAACCGTTGCAGTCGAGCCGCATTCAACGTATCTCTGCGCTCCGGCGCTTCTTCAGAAGGCTGCCCGCCTGTCTGAAGAATACGGGATCCCCCTGATTATTCATGTCGCCGAAACAAACAGCGAGAGGGCTTCGATTCTGGAGCGCTACGGGAAATCCCCCGTGGCGCTCCTGGCCGATATCGGGGTGTTGTCCCCCCGTGTGCTGGCCTGTCACTGCGTGCACGTGGACGAGGCGGATATCGGGCTGCTCAGCCGCTATGGGGTAAAGGTGTCCCACAACCCGGAAAGCAACATGAAACTCGCTTCCGGAATTGCACCGGTTCCTGAAATGATCGACGCAGGCGTTTGCGTCGGGCTCGGTACGGACGGTCCTGCCAGCAACAACAACCTGGACATGTTCATCGAAATGGACACGGCCGCAAAAGTGCACAAGGTCAGGCGCCTTGACCCCACGGTGATGAGTGCCCGCACCGTGCTCAACATGGCCACCCGGGACGCGGCCCGCGCGTTGGGGCTGGAAAAAGTGACCGGGTCACTTGAAATCGGGAAAAAAGCCGATATAGTTGTGGTTGATACAAATAAGCCGCACCTGACACCCATGTATGATGTTTTTTCCCACCTGGTTTATTCGGCATCGGGAAGTGATGTGGATACGGTGCTCATCAACGGCCGGATCGTGGTTGAAAAAGGGGAACTGACCGCTTTTGATGCCGGCGCGGTAATGGACGGAATGCGGACGATTGCTGACCGGATCAGAAAAATTCACGACTGGCGGTTGAACTGATTGCATCAGGGGGTTAAACTGCTTGTACAGCATAAACAGGCCTATCGATTCAGGCGATGAAAGTCAGGGTTGCAAATGCGCGGATTATTGAAGCTGAAGCGGTTTTCTGGGGAGGGGTGTGCCGGTGTTCTCCGGGTGCTTGTGGCTGCAGCATTATTGGCAGTGGGTATCAGCGGGACGGCGACAGCCTTTTCGCCATTGAAAGACGACAGGTTTCATGACCATCATGAAGACCGTCAAGTATTATACAGGGCATATGCATTGAACGCGGCTGACGGTCCTGACGCGTTTGATGAGTTTGATGAATTCGACGATTTTGGTGAGTTTGACGAGTTCGATCGGCATGACGAAGATGTTTATGACCCCCTTTCCGGGTACAACCGGGCCGTGACGACCTTTAACGACCGGTTCTATCTCTGGGTCGTCAAGCCGACCGCCACGGGTTATGCCGCAATCCTTCCGGTCCCGGTCAGACAGTCGGTGAATCATTTTTTCCGCAACCTGGGATACCCGGGCCGGTTCATCAACTGTGTCCTGCAGTTCAAGGGCAATGCCGCAGCCGATGAAACCGCGCGGTTTCTGCTGAACACCACGGTGGGCATGGGCGGGCTTTTTGATCCGGCGACGACATCTGCCGGAATTGCCGCCCATGACGAGGATTTTGGCCAGACCCTTGGCAGCTATGGCCTTGGCAGCGGGTTTCACATTGTGCTGCCGCTTCTTGGCCCCTCCAACCTGAGGGATTCAACGGGCCTGCTGGTGGATATGCTTTTCGACCCGGTCTTTTACCTTGAGGGTTACTATATCGGGTCTGCCTCCTGGGCGGCTGACGGGCTCAACTATGCGTCTCTTCACCTGGGGGAATACGAGCGGATGAGGAGCGAGGCCATCGACCTGTATATTTTTCTGCGCAATGCGTATGAACAGAACCGAGAAATGAAAATTGGGAATTGAGTTTATGAAAAAGCTGATTGTATCCGTAATATGCGTCCTTTTTATAACATGGCCTGCTTTTGCCGGGGAAGACCCGCTTGCGCCGGAAGCGGCTGAATCCCTCCTGAAGGAAAGCATTCAAGCTGTTCTGGATGTGCTTGAAGATGGATCCCTTTCAAGCCAGGAGCAGAAGGAGAAAATCGAGGCCATTGTTGATCCGGTGTTTAATTATGAGCTTATTGCCCGGCTTTCCCTTGGCCCCCGCAACTGGCCCCGCCTGGACAGGGAGCAGCAGGCGGTCTTTATCGAACGGTTCGTGCGGCGGCTGAAGGATTCCTATTTTGATAACATCGCCATGGTTCAGGGAGATGCCGAAACCCGTGTCGAGTACGGTGAAATGCGCGTTGAAAACAACCGGGTGCATGTGCCGGTCCGTGCCGGGATGCAAAATGCGGCCGTGGAGATGCTCTACAAGTTTCACCAGTCGGAGGGTGAGGGGTGGCGGGTCTACGACGTTGAAATCAACGGCGTGAGTATCGTGGCCAGCTACCGCAGCCAGTTCAACCAGGTGCTGGCAAACAGAACGGTTGAGGAGATGCTTGACCAGATCAGGACGATCGAAGCCCCGGGAGCGGAATAGGCACGCCTTATGACACGGCAAATCGAGCCCATGAAGTGGTTTTACGACCGGATCCTGTTTAAGCACCCGGTCGCTGTGCTGGTGTGTTTTTTCCTGGTGCTGGGGGTTCTGGCCGTCAATGCCAGGAATTTTCAGATCGAGGCGTCCGCTGAAACGCTCATTGACCAATCGGACCGGAACTACCTGTATTTCCAAGAAGTGATCGAGCGCTACGGCTTTGAGGACTTTGTGTTCATCACCTATGCGCCCCATGATGCGGACCTCCTTTCCGATCGTGTACTTGCCGATATCGGCGCGCTGCGGAACACGGTGGAATCCCTTGAAAGCGTCGATTCGGTGGTCTCCATACTGGATGTGCCCCTTCTTGAAAGCCCGCCCCGCCCCATTGACGAAACCATACGGGATTTGCAGACCCTGCGCGATCCCGGTGTGGACCGCGAGATGGCCAGGCAGGAGTTCCGGACCAGTCCGCTTTACAACAACCTCCTGGTCAGCCCGGATTTCAGGACAACCGCCCTGCAGATCAATTTCAAGCCGGATGAAACCTATGAAGCCCTTTGGGAGCGCCGTCAGGCGTTTCGTGAAAAAGAGCGGGAGGACGCCTTAACGGCCGCCGAAAGCCGGGAATTCGCCGAATTGAGAAAACAGATCCGCCAGCAGCAGACAATCATGGATGCCCGGCGGCACCAGGATATCAAAAAAATTCGGGCCGTCATGGCGCAGTACGAAGATGATGCCGACCTTTTTCTCGGGGGGATCACCATTATCGCAGACGACCTGATGACATTCATACGCTCCGATCTCAGCGTTTTTTCCCTTGCGGTGCTGACCTTTCTCATTGTCGCCCTCGGGTTTATCTTCAGGAGTTTGCGCTGGGTGGCCCTGCCCATCCTGTGCTGCGCGTTTTCAGTGACCGCCATGACCGGACTGCTGGGCCTGTTCGGCTGGCAGGTCACCATTGTTTCCGCCAATTTCGTCGCCCTGCAGCTGATTTTTACCATGGCGATTTCCATTCACCTGGTGGTCCGCTACCGGGAGATGGCAGCCCAAAACCCGGAGGCGGACAACACGGCGCTCACCCGGGAGACGGTGCTCGCCATGAAAACGCCCATTTTTTACGCAGGGTTGACCACCATGGCCGGTTTCGGCTCCCTGTGGTTTTCAGACATCCTTCCGGTCGTTACCTTCGGCTGGATGATGGCGG
>SKZX01000012.1 GCA_007127175.1 Desulfobacterales bacterium | reverse complement strand
GACGGTATGCGTCAACGACGGCGATGTCAAGGTGCTCGAAGGCATCCATGACCCCAATGTGACCACAACCTGTGCGGCCAGGGACTGGATCGACATCACCCTGGGCAAGCTTGACGGCATGAGCGCGTTCACGTCCGGCAAGCTCAAGGTGGAGGGCGCGCCCAAGCGCCAGAAGTCCGGTGCCACGGTGGCGGATATCTTCGGGACAATGGAATCCCGGGTCAACCCGGACGGGGTCAAGGGTGTCAAGGCCAACTACGGGTATATCATCACCGGCGAGGGTGGTGGTGACTGGACGGTATGTGTCAACGACGGCGAGGTCAAAGTCCTTGATGGGATTCATGACCCCCATGTCAAAACCACGTGCGCGGCCCAGGACTGGATTGACATCACCCTTGGCAAGCTTGACGGCATGAGCGCTTTTTCAGCAGGAAAGCTGAAAGTAGAAGGCGACCTCGGCCTTCTGACCAAGGCGACCCAGTTCTTCAAAAAATACCAGCCGCCCAAGGGGGAGCCCGAGGTCACAGTGGCGGATATCTTCGGGACCATGGAATCCCGGGTCAACCCGGACGGTGTCAAGGGTGTGGTCGCCAATTACGGGTACATCATCACCGGCACCGGCGGGGGTGAGTGGACGGTATGCGTCAACGACGGCGATGTCAAGGTGCTCGAAGGCATCCATGATCCCAACGTGACAACCACATGCGCGGCAAGGGACTGGATCGACATCACCCTCGGCAAGCTTGACGGCATGAGCGCGTTTACGTCCGGAAAGCTCAAGGTGGAAGGGGATATCGGACTGCTGACCAAGGCGACCCAGTTTTTCAAGAAGTACCAGCCGCCGGGTGATGCGGCAGGGGAACAAGCCGAGGAGTTGATCGTGTTCAAGACCGTCCTGTCGATTCCCCAGCGATTTTCCACCGGGCCTGTAATGGGCAAATTTTTGAATGGATTCAAGGAGAAGAAGATTTATGCCAACAAATGTCCGTCCTGCGGTCGGCTGCAGCTGCCCGTCCGCGAGGTGTGCGCCATATGCGTCGTGCGGGCGGACGAGTGGGTCGAGGTCGGGCCTGAAGGGATCATTTCCATGGCCGATATCACCTACTATGCCAGCCCCGACCCGCTTACGGGGGAAAGCCGGGAAACGCCCTATATCTCGGCTCACTTTCTCCTTGACGGGTGCAAGGGGCATGAGACCCTCTGGCACGAGCTCAACCCCGCCGACATCGACAAGTGCAAACGCGGGGTCCGGGTACGGCCGGTGTGGAACAAGGCGCGCAAAGGGGCGATCACGGACATCAAGTACTTCGAGGTGATCGAGTAAAAGAGCGGTCAAGCGGTATATCATTAATATATATATATATTTAGTAATATATTAACAATAGTTTATATATATTTTATTAAAGCGACAGCTTAACCCATATAATGTAAAACTCTTTTATGATAAAGGATCAACAATGAGTAAAACAACAGATGATTGCCATGTCGTTGAAGGAAAACTCGCTCTCCCATACCAGTATTTTGCGGGAAGAACGGGCAGCCGGTTTCTGATCAGCCTTCGGGATGAAAAAAAGATCATGGGCATCCGGTGCAACCAGTGCGACACGGTTTTTGTGCCGCCCCGCCAGACATGCGAGCGCTGCTTTGCCGATATAACCGACAATTGGGTGGACGTCGGCACAAAGGGGACCGTGACGGGGTATACGATCATTCGTTACGAGGAGCCCTACCAGCCGATCAAGCCGCCCTACATACTGGCGCAGATCAAGCTGGACGGCGCAGACACCCCCATCACTCATATCATCAAGGGCATGCCCCTTTCAAAAATTAAAACAGGCGCCCGGGTGAAGGCCATCTTCGCCAAGAAAACTACGTCGTCCATCCGGGACATCGAGTTTTTCCGGCCGACTGACGACAAACCGGCCTTTGAGTTGGGCTATACCTATGAGGAGCTTGAAGTGGGCATGTCGGCGTCATTCACCAAGACCATATCTGAATCCGACGTCTACCTGTTTGCCGGTATATCCGGCGATTTCAACCCCATGCACCTCAACGAGGAGTTTGCCAAACTCACACCCTTTGGTACGCGGATCGCCCACGGCGCACTGCCTCAGAGCCTTATCGCACCGGTTTTGGGAATGAAGCTGCCCGGCCTGGGAACGGTGATACCCGAGCTGACGGTTCGCTTCAGGAAACCCACTTATTTCGGGGATACCATCACCGCCACCGGGGAAGTGATTGAAAAAATCGAAAAGCGCAAATGGGTGAGAATGGAGCTGCGCTGGACCAACCAGAAGGAGGAGCTGGTCGCCGAAGGGGAATGCCTGGCGATCCCCCCGGTGCCGCTGGGGTAGCACCCGGCCGGAGAAGGGTGTGTTGATCTGATGCCGGCTTGGCGGGTTGGCGGCGGAGTGGTTTGGTGGACTTAGTGGACTTAATGGACGATGTGGACCTTGTGGACACTTGCTGCCTGACGGGGTATCCTTTTGAAAAGGACGTTTGATATGAATTATGAGTTTAAGACGGCCTGCGAGTACCAGCAGTATTTTACCGAGTCCCATGACATGGTCAGGAAATCGGTAAGGGAATTCATTAAAAAAGAGGTCCTCCCTTTCATTGATGATTGGGAGGAGGCTGGCGGCTTCCCAAGGGAGATGTACCGGAAAGCCGCCGACATGGATATACTCGGCATCGGCTTTCCCGAAGAATATGGCGGCATACCCGGGGACGTATTTTACCGGGTTGCGGTTACCGAGGAATTGATGCGGTCCGGTTCCGGGGGGTTTGTTGCCGGGCTGGGCTCCCTCAACATCGCCATCCCCCCGATCCTGTCCATGGGTACCGATGAACAGAAGCAACGTTTTGTCCCGCCGGTCCTGGCCGGGGAAAAAATTGCCGCCCTGGGCATCACAGAGCCGGGCGGCGGATCAGACGTCGCATCCCTTCAGACAACGGCTGTTAAAAAAGGGGACCACTACGTCCTCAATGGCAGTAAAACGTTCATCACCAGCGCCACGGTGGCGGACTTTGTCACCTGTGCGGTGCGCACGGGCGGGGAAGGGGCGCGTGGTATCAGCCTCATGGTGGTTGAAGCCGGTTCCCCGGGATATTCGGTTTCGGATAAGTTTAAAAAAACAGGGTGGTGGGCTTCCGATACCGCAGAGATATTTTTTGACGACTGCAAGGTACCGGTCGAAAACCTGCTTGGCGAGGAAAACAACGGTTTTTACGGCATCATGGCCAACTTCCAGTCCGAGCGACTGGCCTTGGCCATCATGGCCAACATGACCGCCCGCCTGGCCCTGGAAGAAGCCCTGAAATATGCCAAGGAGCGGACAGCCTTTGGCAAGACCCTCACCGGTTTCCAGGTAAACCGCCACAAGCTCGTGGATATGGCGACCCTGGTGGAGGTCAGCACGGAATTCACCTACCGGGTGGCAGCGAAAATCGGTGCCGGGATCAACCAGTTCAAGGAGGTTTCCATGGCCAAGAATTTCGCCTGCAGTGTCTCGGATAAAGTTACTTATGATGCCGTGCAGATTTTCGGCGGGCATGGATACATGCGCGAAAACCTGGTGGAGCGGCTTTACCGGGATAACCGGATTCTTTCCATTGGGGGGGGGACCACCGAGATCATGAAGGAAATTATTTCTAAAATGATTCTATAGCCGCTTCAGGAGGCGGTTCGGTACTTGAACACCAATTAAGGAGTGGTTTTATGAAGCAGCGAGTTGCTGTCTGCGCGGTTGCGCAGATCAAAAATGAACCCGACATATGGTACCAGCGGTTCCAGGGTATGGTGCTCGAGTGTTTCGAGTCCATCGTGGAACAGACCGGGGTGACCTTTGACATGGAAAAAGGCATTCGAAGCGTGGTGACCTGTTCGGACGATGTTTTCGACGCCCGGACCATATCCGACAACGCCATCAATGATGTCGTCGGGGCCGATTTCAGAGCTGAAGAGAAGTCCTGCCAGGACGGGGCCAACGCGCTGGCTTATGCCATGGCTTCCATCCTTTCGGGACATGACGATGTTGTCCTCGTCGCCGGCCATTGCAAGGAGTCCCAGTCCGAGAGCCGCCGCATGTGCACCAATCTAACCTTTGACCCGTTTTACCAGAGGCCCCTGGGCCTTGATTTCCTCTCAGCGGCGGGGTTCCAGGCAAGGGCCTACATGAACCGGTCGAATGTGACCGATGCCCACCTGGCAAAGGTGGTGGCGCGTGCACGGTCAAATGCCGCCCGAAACCCCTTTGCCCGAAAAAACGATGTTGTGACAGAGGCAGAGGTGATGGGGTCGCCGCTCCTCTGCGACCCGATCCGGGAACTGCACCAGTATCCGGTGACGGACTGGGCTGTTGCAATGCTTTTGTGCTGCGAGGAACGCGCCCACGAGTTCACGGACACCCCCGTCTGGCTGACCGGTTTTGGCAACTGCATGGACAGCTACTTCCTGGGGGACCGGGATTTGTCCGAGAGCATGGCGCTGCAGAAAGCGGCAGGCCGTGCGTACGCCATGGCGGGCGTGGATGACCCCAAAACCGCTTTCGACGTTATTGAACTCAACGACGCCTATGCGTACCAGCTGTCCATGTGGGCTGAGAACGCGGGCCTGATAGAGCAGGGGAGGGTGGCGGAATGGATTGACGGGGACGGCATGGACCGCATGAACATCAACCTTTCCGGGGGGATGTTAAACGGGAACCCACTCATGCTGGGTGGCCTTGCCCGCGCCCTGGAAGTTATTCTTCAGCTCCGCGGTGAAGCCGGGGACCGCCAGTTGGAAAATGCCCGAAGAGGGCTGGCGCATGGGAGCACCGGGGCCGCAGGTCAGCACCACGCTGTTCTTGTGTTC
>SKZX01000432.1 GCA_007127175.1 Desulfobacterales bacterium | reverse complement strand
TCGTTGTCGGCCAGGAACAGGCAGTAGTTTTCACCGGCCCAGCCCTTGGAGCCGTATGTCCAGCTGGCGCCGGCCAGATGAAGGATCTTCCACAGGGGGACCATTTCATCCGGTTCAGTCACGGGTTCCCTGGAATTCTGGTTCAAAAAGAACTCGGCCCCTTCCTTGTCGATGGGCGCTTCCATTTCCGCGAATTCGGGCTGCGCCTCACGGTATTCCTCCAGCACATCGTTGACCACGAACTCGAAATCCTCTTCCGTGGTGCCCATGGCGCTTAATGTGTCGTTTTTGAGCGCCAGGTCGCAGGAACCCAGGATGCCCTTGGGCCGTTCCTCACGGGGCCAGGATGCCCGGGTGTTGAAAATGAGCTGCGGAATATCGATCTGCATGGGGCAGACATAAATGCAGCGCTGGCACATGGTGCACATCCATGCCCACGTGCTTTTGGATACTTCTTCATCCATCCCAAGCGCGCACATGCGCAGAAACTTGCGCGGGTCCATGTTTTCAAGGCCCGTTGCCGGGCATCCCGACGAGCAGGCACCGCAGGTCAGGCAAAGATCAAGGTTGCCGGCCGGCACTATCTCCTTGACCTTGTCCAGAAACCGGCTTTTTTTCTTGCCGCCGAGTACTATGGTGGTTTCTGTCATTGAATTCCTCCTGGTAAATGTGTCTATGCGTTATCTTGAACACTGGCAACAGGCCGTTGAAAGCGCCGGTAAATGCATCTGTGGCGGGTGATACCCCCTGCGTATTCAGCAACCCGTATAATTTAATGCTATTATTGTTTAATTTAACCACCTCTCCCAAAGCCTCCCGGTGAATGGGAGATGCACACTCTTATCCGGGTATTTGCCTAAAAAGGGTAAAATAAATAAAAGGCTTTGTCGTTGTCAAGACAAATCTCAAAACACCCTTAAACATACAAAAGCACCTGTTTAAAAAAAATCGGTTGTTTCGTTTTGTTTTGGGTATATTCTCACAAACAAAAACGTGCCTGTCAATCATAATCCGAACCATGTTGATCCGCGGTTCAGCGGTTTGCAGAATGTTTTGAAATTTTCGGGACAGGTGGC
This sequence comes from Desulfobacterales bacterium, assembly GCA_007127175.1. GTDB lineage: Bacteria > Desulfobacterota > Desulfobacteria > Desulfobacterales > Desulfosalsimonadaceae > B1SED10-16. The sequence goes on along the minus strand of SKZX01000432.1, from coordinate 3,805 downwards.
ATCTAAAGCGCTGAAATCGGGCGGACCATGTCTTTGATTCGACCGGTATCAAGGACTTCCATGAATTCATCGGCTATCTGGCGGCCCATGTCGATGACGGTCTTCCAGTATTCCAGGCGTTTTTTATCGTCTCCGGCAAACCGTGTAAAATCGGAGCGGTCGGAAATCTTTCCATAAGGCAGCCGGTCAATAAACGCCCTGGAAGGGGTGATCATCAGAACAGAGTCCATTGCAGCGTAATCGGGTCTTCGCCAGAAAAGCTTCTTGTCGAGCCAGCCCGGGAAGATTTTCGGCGTGTAATGGGGGTACAGCACGATGCCGTCAGTGGAACCCGTGAAATCGATGTTCATGTGGTAATCGACAATCCCGCCGTCACGGTATACGCCGGTTGGCGCACCCGGTATGTTTTGGACGCCGGGCATGAGAAGGGGAACCGAACCCGTTGCCATGAGGGCGGGCTTCAGGTTTTCGGTGTTCAGGGCGGCCCGGATAAGGGGAAACCCCTTCATTTCAAAAAAGGGCGGCGTGTCCCTGGCGTCATAGAAAAGAGTCCTTTCAAAAAAAAGCCCCAGGTTCTTTCGCGCCAGGGTATTTGCCAGTGCTGCTGCACCCAGCGCTGGCAGCAGCAGGGCTTTTTTGTCGCTGCCCGCAGCCCCTTTGCACCGAACGGTCATTACATTCAACCGATACCAGGGATGCGACAGGATCTCCGCGGGCCCTCCGGATGCGAGCAGCCTGTCCAAAGCGCTTTCAATCACGCGGTTGATTTTGTGGATGGAGGGCTTGATGCCGAAGACCTGCCCAAGGTAGGCTTCCTGGAATCGGGTGATGGCCTCGATGGGGTTGTTCCTTGAAACGGTTGCCAGGCGCCAGGCGCCGATGGACGATCCGATAAAAAACAGCGGCGATTTTCTGACATTCAGCCATGAGGAAAACAGGACGCGGTCAAGGTGGCTTAAAACCAGCCACTTCGGCCCTCCGGCGGCTCCGGCCACAACCCGGATATCATCCGGGGCGATACCGGTATCTTTGATCCGAATAAAAGCCTTCTTTCCGGCCCACAAGGAGATCGACGGCAACATGCAAACGTCCTTTCGTCACTTTTTTTTAATGAAGCACTTGTTGTGCCTTGTTTTGATTGACATCGGGCAAGCCCGCCATTATGCTGTTCATAGTAGACAATTTGGTCGCTGCTTCGAATTTTCTCCCTGACCGAGTGCCTTTTAAATAAGGATTAAAAACCCTGTTTTTTTGCAATGCAGAAGGTTTTTCGTTCAACAAAACACTACCTTCCAACTTGACTTTAACGTAAAATAGTGCAACACATATATTATATTCCATGGATTTAGTCATTATTGTTGTGACGCGTCCCTGGTAAGATCGTTGACCTTCTTCATCATTAGAACCTGTAGGCCAAAATTGACGGCTTCGCAAAAGAACCAATATCTGCGTTACGCGCAATTTTTAAGAACCTCACGTACAGCTGAGTGCGCTCAATTTTCAAAAATAGCGCAAACCTTGATCTTGATCTTGATCTTTTTTCAAAACCTTCTGAAAACGACTTTTTACGTGTTCATCAAAATTGACGCACGCTTAAACAGCCTGGACCCTGAGCTTATTACAAAGCCCTCAGAATTGCGTCAACAATAAACAATCCCTGAAAAAGGCTGGGTATTGCCGGATGCGTTCTCACGAACGCGTGTTTAACGATTAACCCGGAAATTTGCAAGGAAGTGAACAATGAACATTAAAACGATCATGGTTATCGGTGCGGGGCAGATGGGAAACGGCATTGCCCAGGTGGCCGCCCAGTCGGGCTACACTGTTTATATGAATGACATTTCAAAGGAATTCGTGGACAAGGGGATGGCGACCATCGCCGGCAGCCTTGACAGGATGATCAAAAAGGAAAAAATCACGGCTGGAGACAAGGAAGCCATACTGGGCCGGATATCCCCGGTTACGGATTACAAGGACGCGGCCGGGTGCGAACTGGCCGTTGAAGCGGCCGTTGAGAAAATGGAGATCAAGGCAAAAATTTTCGGCGAACTCGACCGAATCGCGCCGCCGGAGGCGATACTTGCCAGCAATACATCCTCCTTGCCGATAACAGGCATCGCGGCATGCACCAAACGCCCGGAAAAGGTTATCGGGATGCATTTCATGAACCCGGTGCCCGTGATGAAACTGGTTGAAGTGATCAACGGGCTGGCCACAGCCGTTGAGGTAACGGATACCGTGAGAAAAGTTGCGGAATCCATGGGCAAGATCCCCGTGGAATGCCGCGATGTGCCCGGTTTTGTTTCAAACCGTGTCCTCATGGTGATGCTGAACGAGGCTTTGTGGGAGTTGTACGAGGGTGTGGCAACGGCTGAAGGCATTGATCAGATCATGAAGCTTGGCATGAACCATCCCATGGGGCCGCTTGCCCTTGCAGACCTGATCGGCCTGGATACGGTACTGGCCATCCTGGAAGTGCTCCAGGACGGCTACGGCGACCCGAAATACCGGCCATGCCCGCTACTTAAGTCTTATGTAAGCGCCGGATGGCTTGGGCGCAAGACAGGAAAAGGCATCTATGAATATCGTTGACGGGCACCCTGCGTCGTGAATGGCGTGCTGTTGGGAAATTGAATAAAAGCATGGAGGACAATACCAAAGATATAAAAAAGGCCGCAAATATGTGCATGAAGATGGCGTCCATATTATATTGTTTAAAAAGCCGTTTTCCGGAGCGCTTTTTTGTGTTGCAAGCCTTTGCGAGGAATTGATCGAATATGGAACTTACCCGGGAACAACTGATGATTCAGAAAATGGCCAGGGAGTTTGCGCGCAAGGATCTCGAACCCCTGGCCGCGGAACGCGACCGCAATCACGAATATCCCGCCGGGAGCCTCAAGCAGATGGGTGGGTTGGGCCTTCTGGGAATGCTCGTGCCCGAAGAATACGGCGGCGAGAACATGGACACGGTTTCCTACGCCCTGGCCATGTCGGAAGTGGCCTATGCATGTGCATCCACTGCCGTGATCATGTCCGTGCACAATTCCATATGCTGCGGCAGCCTGCTCCGGTTCGGCACGCCTGAGCAAAAGGAGCGCTACCTGGTGCCCATGGCCAAAGGTGATATCATATGCTCTTTTGCCCTGTCGGAGCCGGAGGCAGGGTCCGATCCGGCCTCCATGACGGCTACCGCTGAAAAACACGGCGATTATTATTTGTTAAACGGAACGAAAAGATGGATTACCGGGGGGGCGACTTCCGAATTGTTCATCGTTCTGGCGAAAACGGATCCGGATGCCGCTCACAAGGGCATTTCCGCGTTTCTTGTGACACGGGACATGGACGGGTTTGAAACGGGCCGGCTGGAAGACAAAATGGGGCAATGCGCCTCCGATACCACCGACCTGCTGCTTAACAACTGCAAGGTGCCGGCCGATCATCTCCTTGGCAGGGAGGGAGACGGGTTTGTCGTGGCCATGTCCGGCCTTGATGACGGCCGGATCGGCATTGCGGCCTTGTCGTTGGGATTGGGGCAGGCGGCCCTTGATCACGCGGTGGATTATTCTAAAAAGCGGGTGCAGTTCGGGCGCCCCATTGCCGACAACCAGGGGTTGAGATGGATTATCGCCGATATGGCCGTGGACGTGGAAGCGGCACGCCTTCTGGTCTTAAATGCCGCTGCAAAAAAGGATCGCGGGGAAAAATGCAGCAAGGAGGCCTCCATGGCAAAGTTGTACGCCTCGGAAATGGCCAACCGCGTCACCGGACAGGCCATTCAGATATACGGCGGCTACGGTTACACCCG
>SKZX01000179.1 GCA_007127175.1 Desulfobacterales bacterium | reverse complement strand
TGAGTACCATTCAATAAACAGGATCGCAGGACAAAAAGGGGAGGATCATGGCGTCGGCGTATTCGGATCTTCAGGGGAAAACAGCAATCATCACGGGGGCCGGCAAGAAAACCGGCATCGGGTATGCCATCGCGGAAAAGCTGGCATCGTGCGGGGTTAACATCATCATTGCCGATATCGGAAAGGCCCAGGAAGAAGCAGGCCAGGTGAGCACCGCCACTTCCGATGAAATGAAGGCAATCGCGCAGGATATTGCAGAACGCTTTGATGTGAAGACGCTGGCGGTGATCGTGGACGTCACCGATACCGCCTCGGTGCAGCGGATGGTGATGGAGGTAACACAACACTTCGGTGAAATCCATATTCTCGTCAACAACGCCGGGGCCTCCTTCGGGGTGCCGTCCGCCATTGAAAACTACGACGAAAGCGCATGGCTGAAGACCATCGACGTCAACCTGCACGGGGTTTTCCGGGTGTCGAAAGCGGTTTTGCCGGTCATGAAGAAAACCGGCGGATGCATTATCAACATGGCATCGCGGGCCGGGAAGGTGCCCCCGCTTTTCAACGGTGCATACGGCGCGGCCAAGGCCGGGGTGATCATGCTCACCAAGACCATGGCAAAAGAGCTTGCCGGGGCCGGCATCCGCGTCAACGCCATCTGCCCGGGGCAGATCATGACCGATATCGAAAAATGGCGCTTTGAGCTGGAGGCGGCGGTGTTCGGCACCACGGCAAAAGAGCGGGAGCAGGAGATGTGCAAGACCATTCCTGTTGCAAGGATCGGCGATCCGGCGGAGGTGGCCGCTTTGGCTGCGTTTCTGGCATCGGACGCGTCGTCTTACATCACCGGGCAGGCCGTCAATGTATGCGGCGGCCAGTTGATGGAACTGTAGCGGCGGGGGCGGGTTCATGGGTGTCAGGGAAAGGCGGACAAGGGAGAAGGAAAAGCGAAGAGAGCAGATTCTCGATGCGGCCAGAAAACTTTTGCTCAAAGACGGTCTGGCAAGCACGTCTGTCAACCGGATCGCCCGGAAAGCCGAGTTGTCCGTGGGTACCATCTATGTCTATTTCAAAAACAAGGAGGAGATCTTTGCCTCGCTCCAGCGGGAGGGCCTTGAAATTCTCCATACCCGTATTCTTGCGGCAACGGCAGATACCGCCGACCCGGAAGAGAAGCTCAGGCAATGCGCTGCGGTCTACCTGCAATTCAACGAGGATTACACCGACTATTTCGATGTCATCAATTATTTTTTATCCGCCTCCCGGGTGTTTTTTTCCAGCGGGGTCAAGAAAAGCATCGACCGCGAGGGGGCGAGGATACTGAGCTGCATGGCGGAAATGGTCGGCATGGGGGTCCGCCAGGGCCTCTTTTCAGAGGACCGGCCCGGCAATTTTGCCGTGTTTTTCTGGGCCTCCATTCACGGGTTGATACAGGTGCGGAAGCTCAGGCACACCCTCATCGAAAACGATGATTTCACGGAATTTTACATGTATTCGGTAAACAAGCTCATCGACAGCATAAGGAGGCATGGATGAAAGGGGTTAGAATGACACCGAGCGAAGCGCTCGTGGAAACCCTGGTGGCCGAAGGGGTAAACACGGTATTCGGCATCGTGGGATCGGCGTTCATGGACGCGCTCGACCTGCTTCCGGCCGCGGGCATCCGTTTCGTGTCCGTGGCCCACGAGCAGGCGGCCGCCCATGCCGCAGACGGCCTGGCCCGGGTGACCGGCCGTCCACAGGTCTGCATCGCACAGAACGGCCCTGGGGCCGCCAACTTCGTATCCGCCATAACAGCGGCATACTGGGCCCATTCGCCGGTCGTGGCGATCACCCCGGAGACCGGCTCCATGGGGATCGGCACCGGCGGGTTCCAGGAGCTGGACCAGATGGCCTGGTTCAGGGAGCAGACCGTCTGGCAGGTGCGGGTCAACCGCCCGGAGCGGATGGCGGAGCTGGCGCGCCGCGCCTTTTACATGGCCAAGCTGGAAAGCGGGCCGACCCAGCTCAACATTCCCCGTGATTATTTTTACGGGGAACTGACCGGCGACATTTACAAGTCTCTCGAGATCTCGCAGGGGGCCGGTTCAAGACAGGCCATCACGGATGCCGCATCCCTTCTTGCAAACGCCCAATACCCGGTGATTATCGCCGGCGGCGGGGTCTCCCAGGGAAATGCCCTTGCCGAGACCATGGCCCTGGCCGAATATCTTTGCGCTCCCGTGGTCAATTCCTACCTCCACAACGACTCCTTTACTGCCGACCATCCCCTGGGCGCAGGCCCCATCGGGTATTGCGGGTCCAAGGCGGCCATGCGGCTGCTTGCAAAGGCGGACGTGGTCCTTGCCCTGGGCTGCCGGCTCGGGCCTTTCGGCACTTTGCCGCAGTACGGCATGGACTATTGGCCGGTAGATGCGAAAATTATCCAGGTGGACATGAACCCGCGGGTGCTGGGGCTGAGCAAAAAAGTCGACGTGGCCTCGGCCGCCGATGTCCGGGAGTACGGCGCAGAACTGCTTGCCGCCCTGAAATCGGCAATGCAAACGCCAGCGGAAAGGGGCGGCCGCCTTTCGGAGATCGCCGATGAAAAGAAGAAGTGGGCTGACGAACTGGCTTCCTGGTCGTCGTCCACCCAAAAGCCCATGCACCCCCGGGCGTTTCTGCGGGCGCTTTCCGCAGCGATCCCGAAGGGGTCCATCGTTTCCACGGATATCGGCAACAATTCCTCCATGTGCAACGCCTATTTCACCTTCAATGACATCCGCCAGCATATATCGGCGTTGAGCTGGGGAAACTGCGGGTTCGCTTTTGGTGCGGCCATGGGGGCCAAGATCGGCCGGCCGGACAAGGCGGTGTTCGCCTTCCAGGGGGACGGGGCATGGGGCATCAGCGGCATCGCCGAGGTCATGACGGCGGTGCGCGAAAACATCCCTGTGATCGCCATTGTGGCCAACAATTTTGAATGGGGGGCGGAGAAGAAAAACCAGATCGACTATTACGACAACCGGTTCGTGGGCGCCAACCTGCAGGAGAACCCGGATTTCGCGGAAATCGCCCGGAACATGGGCGCAAACGGATACACCATCGACGCACCCGGCCAGGCGGCCGACGTTATCGCCGAAGCCGTTGCTTCGGGGAAACCCTGCGTCATCAACGCCCTGATCCAGGGCGGGGAGGAAGTGCTGGCCGAGCCGTTCCGCCGGGATGCCCTCAAGGCCCCGGTCCGCTACCTGGACAAGTACCGGCACCTGAACGCCGGCTGATCGACTTTTTTGCTTCGCATGCCAGCATGTTTCGCATCAACCCGGGTGCGACTAAACATCCGCACCCGTAAAGACCGGGGATCATGTGCCCCGCAGGAGGATATCGATGGAAAATGTTTCAGGGGAGACCGTTTCAGGCGGCCAGCTCGTGGCTGAAGCCCTTGTACAAAGGGGTGTGGAATACGTGTTTTCGCTTTCCGGGGGGCATATTACCCCGATCTACCAGCACCTGGAAAACAGTCTGGTAACCATATTCGACACCCGCCATGAACAGGCGGCCCTGTTCATGGCCGAAGCCTGGGGAAAGATGACCCGAACGCCAGGTGTGGCCATGGTCACGGCCGGGCCGGGTTTTACGAATGCCCTGACGGGTGTGGCCGGGGCGTTTTTTTCAAACACGCCCCTGGTGCTCATTGCCGGGTGCGTGGGGCTCGACAACAAGGAAAAATACGACCTCCAGGACATGTACCAGGAACAGGTGATATCGCCCATGGTCAAAAAAGCCCTGGTGTGCCCCAAAACAACCCGCATCCCCGAATACGTGGACATGGCGTTCCGAACGGCCGCAAGCGGCCGTCCCGGGCCGGTATACCTGGAGTTCCCGGTCGACGTGCTGAATGCCTTGGTAGACCGCGCATCCGTCAAACAGGTAAACACAATGGTGGAATCCAGACCTGCGGATCTCGACGGCGCGGACAAGATGCTGGAGATGATGCTTGCCGCCCATAACCCGGTGGTCATTGCCGGGACAGGGGTCTGGCAGGCGGAGGCTGAGACTGAACTAATCGATTTTATAGAAAATACCGGCATGCCGGCCTTTACGTCCCTGTCGGCCAGGGGGGCTATCCCCGATGACCATCCCCTGTGTTTCGAGGGCGCCCTTGCCATCCGGCCGGGAGCCGCTTTTGCCGCTTATATTGAAACCGACCTGGTGATCGTGCTGGGCACCCGCATTTCACTGTACTACATGTTCGGCGACGTGTTCAACCCGGCCGCCAAACTGGTCCAGGTGGATATCTGCCCCGAGGAGATCGGGCGGAACCGGCGGGTGGACCTCCCGGTGACGGGCGATCTCAAGGCGTTTCTTGGGGCCTGCAGCCGGATCATCGGCGAAAAGAATCTTTCCCAAAATTTTATTTCCCGTTTTTCCCCTTGGATCGAAAAGCTGAAAAAGGCTGAACAAGACGGCAAGGGGCAGGCTGTGAAAGACTGGACCAGCGACCACACGCCCATTCACCCGCTGCGCCTGGCCCGGGAGATCGATGCGTTCATGGACAAAGATGATGACATCGTGGTGGCCGACGGCGGTGATACCACCACGTGGATGGGGATGACCCGGACCATGAAGGTGCCCGGCCATTACCTGGACTACGGCATCTTCGGGTCCCTTGGCGTGGGGCTCCCCTACGCGTGCGCGGCAAAGCTGCGGTATCCGGACAAACGGGTCCTGCTTGTCTCCGGGGACGGCAGCATCGGTTTTAATTTCATGGAGTTCGAAAACGCCATGCGCAAGGGGCTGCCCATCGTGGTGGTCATCTGCAACGACCTGGGCTGGGGGATGATCCGCCACAGCCAGGAGATCCGTCTCGGTCACGCCATCGAGGCGGGCACCTGGATCGGGCGGG
>SKZX01000175.1 GCA_007127175.1 Desulfobacterales bacterium | reverse complement strand
GGGATCTTCTCGGTCACCGGACCGGCCTCATTTCTGGGTGATCCGGAAAAAAAGTCCATGGAACTCGCCATAGACATGATCAATGAAAACGGCGGTATCGACGGCCGCATGCTGGAAGCCGTCATTTACGACAGCGAGGGCGACCCCTCGAGGGCCGTCCGGAACGCCCAGCGGCTCATCACCCGGGACAATGTCATCGCCATTGTCGGCCCGAGCCTGACGCCGACTTCCCTTGCCGTTGTTCCGGTGGCGGAACGGGCGAATATGCTGCTCATCAGCTGTGCGGCAGGCAACCTGATCACCGACCCCATCAAGCCGATGGTCTTCAAGACCGCCCAGAGCGACATCCACGCAGTGGGAAGCATCTACGCACACATGAAAAAACAGGGTATCAAGCGCGTTGCCCTCATGATCCAGTCCGACGCCTTTGGCGAGAGCGGCAGGGACCAGTTGCTGAAGCAGGCCGGTGACTTCGGCATCGAGGTCGTGGCACAGGAAAATTTCGGCATCCGGGACACGGACACCACCGCCCAGCTGACCAACATCCGCAGGGCCAACCCCGAAGCGATCATCTCCTGGGGGACCAACCCCGGGCCTGCCGTGGTGGCCAGAAATGTTCAGCAGCTCGGCATCGATGTCCCTCTCTACAACAGCCACGGCGTGGCATCCCCCCGGTTCATCGACCTGGCCGGTGATTCGGCCGAGGGCATCCTGCTGCCCACCGGGAGGATCCTGGTGGCCGATCTCCTTCCGGAAGACGACCCCCAGAAAAAGGTCCTCCAGGATTACATCTCCGCTTATGAAGCACGCTATGGTGAAACCGCCTCTTCCTTCGGCGGATACGCATTCGACGGCGTCAACCTGCTTGCCGAGGCCATGAAAGGCACGGGCTTCGACAGGAACAAGATCCGGGACAACCTTGAAAATACCAAAGATTTCGTTGGCATCAGCGGCACCTTCACATTTTCCGAAACCGACCACAACGGGCTCTCCCCGGACGCCTTCGTCATGGTGCGCATCAAGAACGGGACGTGGACACTGGTTGACTAATATTTACAGCGATGGACTGAACCCATGCAGGAATTCTTGCAGTATTTATTCTCGGGCATTACCAACGGGGCGATCTACGCTGTCATCGCCATCGGTTTTTCCATGCTCTACCGGTCAACCGACCTGATCAATTTCGCCCACGGCGAATTTGTCATGATCGGCGCCATGACCATGGTCACCCTGACCGTGGCGGTGCAGGTTCCCGTGATGCCCGCTTTTATCATCACCGTCGTCGGCGTGTCCATTCTGGGCCTTGTTTTCGAAAGAATGGCCATCCGGACGGTCAGGCGTCCCGAGCCCATCGTGCTGATTATCATCACCGTCGGCGCCTCGATATTCCTGCGGGGCCTGGGCATGCTGGTATGGGGCAAGGACTCCCACACCATGCCGGCCTTCACTGCGCACCCGCCCCTTGACATCGCCGGCGCCCGGCTGCTTGCACAAAGCATCTGGATCGTCGCGATTGCCATAGCGGTTGCCGCATGCCTTCACCTGTTCTATAAAAGGACCCTCACGGGCAAGGCCATGCACGCCTGCGCCATCAACAAGCAGGCCGCATGGCTGGTGGGCATCCCGTCGAAACTGATGACGCTTCTGGCTTTCGGGCTTTCCACGGGCATGGGGGCGGTCGCGGGCGTCATCATCGCGCCCATTACCATGCCCGCCTATGACATGGGCTCCATGCTCGGGCTGAAAGGCTTCTGCGCCGCCATGCTGGGCGGGCTGGGCAGCCTGTGGGGATCGGTGCTGGGCGGTTTTCTGCTGGGCATCCTGGAGGCCCTGGGGGTGGGTTTTGTATCCTCGGGGCTCAAGGATGCCACGGCTTTTCTATTGCTGCTGCTTGTCCTGTATTTCCGCCCAGGCGGCCTTATCAGCGCAGTCAAGGTGAAACGGTTTTAACATGATCCGAACAGACACACACACCATCGCCTGCATTGTGTTTGCCGCGGCGGCACTGGCCACCGGCATTCTGATAGACGATGCCTATTACCTGCAGGTGCTCATATTTATCGGCATCAACACCCTTCTGGCGCTGAGCCTCAACATGCTCATGGGGTATGCGGGACAGATCTCCTTAGGGCATGCCGCGTTCTACGGAATAGGGGCCTACACGACCGCCATTTTATCCACCACCTACAACCTGTCTCCGTGGCTTGCCCTGCCCATAGCCATTTTTGCCGCCGTGACTGTTGCCTATATCGTGGGCATACCCACCCTGCGGCTGACCGGCTACTACCTGGGCATGGGCACTTTAGGCTTCGGCATGATCGTCAGCATCATATTCCGGGAATGGTACAGTGTCACGGGGGGCGCTTCCGGGTTTGTGGGCATACCGCCCCTTGAAATCGGGAGCTTTTCTTTTGACACGGATCAGCGCTATTTTTTCCTGGTATGGGGTGTGGTCCTGTTCTTTTTCATCATTTGCCGCCGGATTGTCGACTCCCGCGTGGGGCGGGCTTTAAGGGCGATCCATGACGGGGAGCATGCAGCGGCGGCCGTTGGCGTTAACACCGCCGCAATGAAGCTCTCCATATTCGTTTTAAGCGCGGCAATGGCATCCCTGGCAGGATTTCTCTACGCGCACCAGGTGTTTTTCATCAGCCCGGAAACCTTTTCCTTTCTTGCCTCCATCCGCATCGTGACCATGGTCGTCATCGGCGGCATGGCCAGCATATGGGGGTCCCTGCTGGGGGCTTCCCTGCTCACGCTCCTGCCGGAATGGCTCCATGCCTTTGCGGATTACGAAATGATGGTATACGGACTGGTGCTCATGCTCGTGATGATCTTTCTGCCCCAGGGGTTGACCCGCGGTATCATTGATCTTTATGAAAAAAGCAGGAAAAACAGGAACAAATAATGGCATCCGATGCACCCCTGCTCGAAATTGATTCCCTTTTCAAGGCCTTTGGCGGCGTCCGGGCCATCGAAGACGTCACGTTTTCGATACAGCCAAAGACCATAACCGGACTGATCGGCCCCAACGGTGCGGGAAAGACGACCCTTTTCAACCTGATAACCGGAATTTTCCCGGCAGATTCGGGAACAATCCGGTTAAAGGGGCAGCCCGTCAACGGGAAGGCCGTCCATGACCTGGTAAAAATGGGTATTGCCCGGACATTCCAGAACGTGGAGCTGTTTTCCAGCATGAGCGTTCTGGAAAACATTCTCGTGGGCCTGCATTCCCGTACCACCTGCGGCCTGCTCGGCAGCGTGCTCAAAACGCCGCGCATCCGGAACGAAGAACGCATGGCGCGCCAAAAAGCATCCGAGTTGCTGGAATTCGTGGGCCTTTCGGACCACGCGGACCGGAAAAGCGGCAACCTCCCCTTTGGCTGGCAGCGCCTGCTGGAATTGGCGCGGGCCCTTGCGTCCGAACCCGACCTGATCCTGCTGGACGAGCCCGCGGCAGGCCTCAATATGAGCGAAACCGACATGCTGGGGGAACTGATACAAAACATCCGGAAACAGGGGGTCACGGTCCTGCTGGTGGAGCATGACATGGCGCTGACGATGCGGGTCTGCGACCAGATCATCGTGCTGGACCGGGGCAGAAAAATCGCCGAAGGGCCGCCCCGGGTCGTGCAGTCCGACGAAGCGGTCATGGCGGCCTACCTGGGCAAACCAAAGTAAAGCGCCGCCCGGGCCTTTGCCCTTCGCCTACAACTTACAACTTATAACCTACAACTAACACCCCATGCTTCGCATACGAAATCTCAAATGTTTTTACGGCCAGATCATGGCGGTCAAGGGGATCACCCTTTCGGTCAGGGAAAAAGAAATCATCACTCTGATCGGCGCCAACGGTTCCGGCAAAAGCACCTTGATGGCTGCCATCAGCGGGCTCCTTCCAAGCTGGTCCGGAGAAATCCGCTTCGAGGAAAACGACCTCAAAGGCATGGACCCGCCGGCGGTGGTCAAGGCCGGCATCAGCCTGGTGCCCGAGGGAAGATTGATCTTTCCGCCCATGTCGGTATATGATAACCTTGTCCTGGGGGCGTATACCATGCTGAGGAGCAAGGCCAGAAATGAAGTCCAGGCCTCCATGGCGGCGGTTTTCGACCTTTTCCCCATCCTGAAGGAGCGCTGCAGCCAACCGGCCGGGACCCTTTCGGGTGGGGAGCAGCAGATGCTCGCCATCGGACGCGCCCTGATGGCAAAACCCCGGCTCCTCCTGCTGGATGAGCCGTCCATGGGGCTCGCACCCATGCTCGTGGAAAAAATCATGGGCGTCCTCCTGACATTGCGGGAAAAGGGGCTGACCATCCTGCTGGTGGAGCAGAACGCCCGGGCGGCGCTTTCGGTTGCCGACAGGGGATACGTGTTTGAAACCGGGTCCATCGTCCTGGAAGGAGCCGCCGATGACCTGCTTTCCGACACCAATGTCAAACGCGCCTATCTCGGAAAGGATTACGAGGAATTTGACGATGAAAACTGATGACTTTCTGTCGTTTACGCCCGAAGAAAAAAACCAGCTTCAACTGGAGCGCCTGCAGAGCACCCTGAACCGCGCATACCGGCAGGTCAACTTCCACAGGCAACGGATGACCGTCGCCGGCATCGAGCCAGGCCAAGTGGAATCCTTCGACGATATGACCCGCCTGCCGTTTTTGGAGCGGGCCGATTTTTGCGAGCACTATCCGTACGAGCTTTTTGCCGTGCCCCTGCGGGATATCGTCCGCATCCACACGGCCCCGGGAAGCACAAAAAATCCGACTGTCAGCGGGTACACCGCCCAGGACCTGGGCATATGGCGTGCGATAACAGAAAGGGCGCTTACCGCTGCATCCGTGTCCCCCCAGGACATCCTGCAGGTCGCGTTCAATGCCGGTCTTGCCAACTGGGGCCGGGACTACAAGGACGG
>SKZX01000241.1 GCA_007127175.1 Desulfobacterales bacterium | reverse complement strand
CGCGTCACGGGGGTTTGATTTCTCATATTGTTTCTCCTGTAAAAATCACGTTGCTTTAGCCGGCAGACCCCGTGTGTCGTGGTTCGCCGACTGGTTAATAATTTTTACTTTATCCCAAAAATCCATGCACCGCAAGCCATACCTGCCGACTTCCGGGTCGCATGGCATGGTTTCGGTTATGAAGGCTTTCAGGTGTATGCCCGGAAGGGTTGGCTTTGACCCGGGAGACAGACTGGAAGTCTGTCCCCTGGGGGTTATGGGCTTTGACCCGGGAGGAATGCCGGAAGTCTGTCTCCCGGGGGATTACCTCTGGTTCAGGGCTTTTTTTTTCTTCCGGCTGCGTAGGCCGCGGCCTCGATGCCGGCCACGCAGCCTTCCCCCACGGATTTGGCCACCTGCCAGGGCGGACCGCAGATATCCCCGGCCGCATAGACGCCTGGCAGGTTGGTCTCCTGCTTCCTGTTGACGGCGATGTATTTCATGGTATCGTCCAAGAGGATGCCCAGCTTGCCGGCAAAATCAACCGCCCCTTTGGCCCCGAGTTCGATAAATACACCGGTGACGGTCAATGCATCGCCGTTGTCGAGAATCAACCCGGATACGGCGCTGTCCCCCTTGATCTCGGTGACCTTTCTGCCTTCATGCAGCAAAACATCGCTTTGCCTGAGTTTGTCGGCGAGAAAATCATCCACGTCCAGTTTTCCGGAAATGAGATGGACCTCGCTGGCGTAAAACACCATGGTGAGGGCTGCGCCGACTGCGGCGCTGCCGTCTCCAACCACGGCCACCGGCTCCCCCTTGAACAGGGGACCGTCACAATCAACGCAGTAGCTGACCCCCATGCCCACAAGTTCTTTTTCCCCCTTGAGGTTGAGCTTGTTCCGGGATATGCCCATGGCTAAAATCAGCGCATGGGTTTTAAACCGCTCGCCACCGGCTGTTTCAACCGCATAGGCATCGTTTTCAGCCTCAAGCGCCATGACGTCCTTTTCCAGACATTCGGCACCGGCTTGTTCGGCCTTGTCGCGTGCGATTTTGAGAAGCTCAGCACCGGACTGCGCGGCGGTGCAGCAGAAATTGTCAATGTGGGCCCGATACGCACTGCTCTTTGCGCTCTGGCCGATGACCAGGACAGATACTTTTCTGCGGGCTGCATGGATGGCCGCCTGCAACCCTGCCGGGCCCGCACCGAGGATGATCACGTCATAGAATTTTTCGTTCATGGAGGCACCTCCTTATTTTTCTTAAATGTATGACAGCACGGGGCCGATGTCAAAGAAACAGCGGATATCCAAAAGATTCCCTCTGGACCGGGTAATCATCGGCCACGACGCGCCCTCTTTTTATTGCCGGAATTTGCGGGATGATTGAAACCGCATTAACTTTAATGATTTAAAAAGACCCAACTTAGATTGAGCCCTTGCCCGGAGATGGAAGAACGCTAACTGAAAGACCGTGAGGAACATGCCATGGTGCGATATATTCCGGCGATCATTGTCGCCCTGTTTGTTTTACTGCCGGCCGGATGCAGCCACTCCGCCGAAACCGGTGATTCCAATTTTTCATACCGGGTGGAAACAGTTTCTGATGGGCTTGAACATCCGTGGGGGATGGTTTTTCTGCCTGGCGAAAACGATCTTGCTTTGGTGACCGAGCGCCCCGGCCGTCTGAACCTGGTCGATCTGGGCAGCGGGTCCCGCATTCCTGTTTCCGGCCTTCCGAAAATCGCTGCCGCCGGCCAGGGCGGTCTGCTCGACGTGGCCCTTCACCCGGCATTTGATGACAATCGCTTCGTATATCTGAGCTATGCCGCTGCGGGAGCGGCGTCCGGTCAACTTGCCACCCATGTTTGCCAGGGGCGCCTCGATGTCAGAGCGGCAACGATTTCAGATGTAACAGTGCTGATTGTCGCAGAGCCGTTTGTCTCGGAATCTGCGCATTTCGGGTCGCGCCTGGTGTTCGATAATCAAAATCGGCTTTATGTGACCACCGGGGATCGAAGAAATCGGGATTCCGCACAGGACCTCACCAGCCTTCACGGAAAAACCCTGCGGATTGGCGACGATGGCGCCATCCCCCCGGACAACCCCTTTGTTGGGCATGGGTATGCCCACCCGGCTATTTTCAGCTATGGCCATCGCAATTCACAGGGCATGGCGGTCCATCCGGAAACAGGTGAAATCTGGCAGAACGAACACGGCCAGAGGGGCGGCGACGAAATCAATATCCTGGTAAAGGGGGGCAACTTCGGCTGGCCCATTGCCACCTACAGCCGTGAATATGCCACCCGGAGACCAATAGGCGTTCTGCCGCCGGAGCACGAAGAAACCGTTGACCCGATCTATTACTGGGAAAACAGCGGTTTTCCGCCATCCGGAATGGCGTTTTACACGGGAGATGCCTTTGAAAAATGGCAAGGGAACCTTTTTGTCGGCGGCCTGAGGGAGCGCTGCCTTGCCCGGTTCGAGGTGACCGGGCGGACGGTGGCCCAGGCCGAATGCCTCCTTGCAGACAGGAACCTGCGCATCCGGGATGTGAGGGTCAACCCTGCGGACGGTTTTTTATATGTCCTTGTTGATGCCCGGCAGGCGCCGCTCATCAGGATCAGGCCCGCATCCCGATGATCAAATGCCACTTGGTTTTATTCCCGGCACAGGAAATTTCGGCCCCTTAATTTCAACCCTTGAGAAACCAAAGGGTATTATTGAAAAACAATGATCATGACCATTATTGCGGAGGTGTTGTATGCTTGATTTTTCGTTGTCCCCGGAGCAGTTGGATTTGCAGAAGAGGGCCCGCACATTTTCAAAGGAGGTGGTTCTGCCGGCGGCCTGGCATTATAATGAAAAGGACGAGCTCCCCCTGTGGGTGCTGAAAAAGGCAAACGAAGCAGGGATCATGAATTCCGATATTCCCAAAGAATACGGCGGAGCGGGTTATGGTCTTGTTGAAGGCGCTATCGTCACCGAGGAGATCGCCGCTGCGTGCCCTGGCCTGGCCACATCAATCTTTGACAATTCCCTTGGTTTTGAACCCATCGTCATCTCAGATAACGAACACCTGAAGAAAAAGTACCTCCCGGAAATTGCGAAAAATGGAAAACGGATCTGCTTTGCCACCTCCGAACCAACAATGGGGTCTGATGTCGCCGGGATGCAGTGCCGGGCCGAGAAGAAAGGGGATGGCTACATCCTCAATGGCACCAAGTTCTGGATCACCAACAGCGGGGTTGCGGACTATATGACCATATTTGCGACCGTCGATCCGGACAAAAAACACGATGGCATTTGTGCGTTCATCGTCGAAAAGGAATGGGACGGCGTCCGGGTCGGCCGGCATATCCCCAAGCTGGGCCAGCGGACATCCAATACGGCAGGCATCCACCTTGAAAATGTCAGGGTTCCTGAAGAAAACATGCTTGCCGGACCGGGGAAGGGGTTTGTGCTTGCCATGAAGACCTTTTCCAGGACCCGGCCCATAATCGGGGCCTTTGCGGTCGGCGCGGCCAGGTCCGCAATGGAGTATGCCATTGATTACGCGAAAAAAAGAAAGACGTTCGGAAGCCGTATCAACACCTACCAGGCAATCCAATTCAAGCTTGCAGAGATGTACCAGCGGGTAGAAACATCGCGCCTGCTCGTTCTCAAAGGGGCATGGGAGGCAGACAGCGGTATGGATCCCACCATCACCGCATCCATTGGTAAATTCTACGCCACCGAGAGCGCCATGGAAGTGCTCAATGACGCGCTCCAGATTTTCGGCGGGTATGGGTATACCAAAATGTTCCCCATCGAAAAACTGCTCCGCGACACGCGCCTTTTTACCATATACGAGGGCACCAGCGAAATCCAGCGGATGATCGTGGCCGGATGGCTGTTAAGTGCATACACGTCTGTCATGCCCCCCCTTGATGAGGTGCCGGTGATGGTTGGTGCTGAGGCGTTGTTTGACCAGGACGGCAACCCGTCCGATACGCCGGCATGGCGCTGTCCGCTTTGCGGATACGTGCATTACGGGGAAGACCATCCGGATGAGTGCCCCTATTGTTTCATCAAGGGGAAAGGCTTTAAACAGGTGTGGCCGCGGTGATGGCGATTGGATGCTTGACATCGGCCTGTTTATAACTACTTTTTGTGGACACGTCAGCGAATATGCCGATGTGAGGGGACGCAAGGCGGTTCATGGATTGTCGCACTGACGCGCGGCTTGGTGGCAGTCTCTTGCAGACATCAATAATTGCGGATTTTTCACTGTTGTATAAATTTCAACACGCATAAAATGAGGATAAGGAGGAAAGGTCATGAGTGATGTAAAGGACTATTGCGACAAGACCTACAAGCGGTTGGTCGGTTTGAAAGCAGGGCTCCTCGATGTGATTTCCCGGGCAGAAAAACAGTCGGATAATGTGCATTCCAGCGAAGCCAGAAATTTGATGGGCCTGGTAGACGAGATTGATTCGGAGCTTGGGGAGCTGAAGAACCAATGCCCTGCGGACTGGTCTCCC
The DNA here is from genome assembly GCA_007127175.1 of Desulfobacterales bacterium. Classification (GTDB taxonomy): domain Bacteria; phylum Desulfobacterota; class Desulfobacteria; order Desulfobacterales; family Desulfosalsimonadaceae; genus B1SED10-16. Next base: position 420 of record SKZX01000241.1, on the reverse strand, counting down.
AACAGGAAAAAAATCGATGAAACCATGGACAGGCTGGCTGGGACATTAAATGAAATGGCGGCTCGTCTCGGGACTGTCGTGCCGGATACAACCGCTTGGATTTAAGTATTATAAGCGGTGCGGTGGCTCAGGCGGAGCGGCTCAGACGGCTTCGCCTTTGCCCCGCAGGAAGCACGGCTTTCCGCAGGCGAACTGATTTTGGCGTGATCTCGACAAGCTCATCGTCGCGGATGAAATTGATGGCCCGCTCGATGGTCATGGGACGGACCGGGGTGAGGACAATGGCTTCGTCTTTTCCCGATGCCCGGATATTGGTCAGCTTTTTTTCCTTGCAGGGATTGACGTTGATGTCCATTTCCCGGTTGTGCTCCCCGAGGATCATGCCCTCGTAGCAGGGTTCGCCGGGTCCGATAAAAAGCT
>SKZX01000060.1 GCA_007127175.1 Desulfobacterales bacterium | reverse complement strand
TGTGGCAGACGCCCCGTGAACCATTGGGGTATTATCATGGTGATCCGTTTCATCCCTGGCCTGACCCATACCTGCGCTGCAGGCCGTATCCCCTGTTTTACTGGTAATTTCACTGCAGTGCCTGCTTCTGTTTTTCCCGCTCTGTGCGGTCTTTTTCCACAAACAACGGTTTTCCGCTCTCGGATTCTTTTTCGGTCCAGTACATCACCGTTGAAAAGGTGGCCGGAGTGGGCGTAAATATCTGGACCTGCTCCGGTGTGAATTTAAGCGTGCGCCGGGTAAACTGCTTCAACCGGCGCATGTCCGCCAAGGTGCATCCCGGGTGGGCGGCGATAAAATAACAGGTCAGGTACCGCTTTTGGCCGGTTTTTTTCACGGCCAGCTCGAAGCGGGATATGAAGGTCCGGGTCTGCTCGATTTCCGGTTTTCCCATCAGCGAAAGAATATGATTTTCCGAGTGCTCCGGCGCGATTTTGAGTTGGCCGGACACGTGATGGCCCACGATTTCCTCCAGGTATTTCTGCCCCCAGGTTTTGTCTGCCACAACCATATCGTGGCGTACGCCCGAGCCGATAAATACTTTTTTTATACCTTCAATACCGCGGATGTTCTGCAGCAGCCGGATCTGTCTCAGGTGATTGACCGGGAGGTGCTTGCACAGGCGGGGTGAAATGCACCGTTTGTTCCGACAGATGCCTTTTTTGCGCTTGATGTCGCATTCAATGCCGTACATGTTGGCCGTGGGGCCCCCTACATCCCGGATGATCCCCCGGAAAAGGGGGTGCCCGGCCATCTGCCGGGCTTCCCTCAGGATGGACGCCTCGCTCCGGCTGACCACGGTCCGCCCCTGGTGGACGGCAATGGCACAGAACCGGCATTCCCCGTAGCAGCCCCGGTGGGTGGTGATGGAAAAACGAATGGTGTCAAGCGCGCGAACCGGACCATCGGGCTGGTGAAGCGGGTGCGCGTCCAGTTCATAGCCCAGTTCATGGATGCGGTCCAGTTCCGGTGTGTCCGGCGGGGCCTGCGGCGGGTGGTGGACCAGGTACCGTGTATCCTGTTTTTGAAAAAGCCCTTTTGCGGAAATCGGGTCGCTGTTGTGGTAAAAGGTTTCAAACATGCGGGTAAAGGCGTCTTTGTCCCGGCTTACAAGATCATGGGGCGGCAGTTCAATATATCCCGCCGGTGGCTCGCGCCTGATCTCGCAGGTGCCCCGGATGCCTTCGGCGGCACGGCCTTTGGCAAGACGCTCTGCGATTTCCACCACGGCTTTTTCACCCATGCCGTAAACAAGCAGGTCTGCTTTTGCGTCAAACAGGACCGATCGCCGGATGGCATCGTCCCAGAAATCATAATGGGAGATGCGCCTGAGACCGGCTTCGATCCCGCCCAGGACGATCGGCCGGGTGTTTTTAAAATATCGGCGGATCAGGTTGGTATACGCGATGGTTGCCCGGTCCGGCCGCCGCGTGTTTTGTCCGCCCGGCGTCATGTCATCGGATTTTCTGAACTTTTTTGACGCCGTGTAGTTGGCCACCATGGAATCCATGGACCCGGCGCTCAACCCCCAGAAGAGGTCCGGCTCGCCCAGGCGGGTGATGTCCTGCTCGCCCTTCAAATCCGGCTGGGCGATAATGCCTGCACGATACCCCGCCGATACAAGCACTTTCCCGATCACGGCAGCGCCGCAGAAGGGGGAGTCGATGTATGCATCGCCGGTGACCAGGATGACGTCCAGTGAATCCCACCCCAGGGCTTTCATCTCTTTTCTTGTGGCCGGAAGAAACATTGAATGGAAAATTCTTTTCATTGTGAGAAAACGTTATGTTTTAGTGCACGGCAACACGTGCCATATTGTTATTTTTGAACATTTTTCGTCCACTCATACAACGCAATGGCCGCAGCCGTTGCCGCGTTCAGGGACTCGACCGCCGGGTGGATGGGAATGGACACGGCGTTTTTGCGGAGGCGTTCGGGTATGCCAGTGCCTTCGATGCCGGCAAGAAGGCCGAAAGCGATGGGGAATTTAAACTGTCCAATATCTTCCCCATCCCCTGACAGGCATACCAGGGGCAGGTCCGGCGCAATGTCATTGATGGACGGCCCCGTGAACAGATCGGCTTTGAGCACGGCCCCGCCGGACGCCCGCATTGCCTTGGGATGATAGGGATGGGCTGCTTCGGCCAGCAGGATGACCCGGCGGACCCCGAAAGCGACCGCCGAGCGGATCACCGTACCCACGTTTTCCGGGTCCTGGAAGGGGACCATCACGGTGCAGCCCTCTGCGAAGCCGTCTTCGGGATGCCAGGCGGCGAGGGCCGGCGCTTTCACAAGGAGCAGCGGCGCGTGCGTCCCTGATACGTCCAATTCCCGGAACAGCGCGGGCGAAAGCAGGTACCAGCACATATGGGGAGGAAGGTTCGTCGTCGGCGGGCCGTGTTCAGCCGACGATATCCAGGCGACACATTGGGCGGAGCGGTCGGAGACGGTTTCTTCCACGATCTTTTTGCCGGCGACCAGGGCCATTTCCCCTTTTTTGATGCCCTTGGCGGTCAATAATTTTTTCAGATCCCTGAACGTGGCGTTTTGTTCGCTTTCTATTTCCCGGAGCCGGTCGTCAGTCATGAGTATTTCCTTTACCTGCCACAAGGGGGCGCTTTTTCTTTCAAAGACCACAAGCCGCCGCTGGTGGGGCGTGTGGGGAATGATGTAGGCAATATCCTTCAGGAGATGAAAGGCGCCTGAAAACCGATCTGCCGCCGCCTTGATTTCATCCGCACATCCCGGCCCCTTCATGAACACCGCCAGCCCGTTTTGCGCCAGGCAGCCTTCAATGCGCGCCAGGGTGCCCGCCACCTGCTCCACGGCCCGGGTGATGACGGCGTTTACGGGCATGGTGAAACGGGGATGGATCATCCTGCCGACAACGGTCGTGCCGTCAAGCCCGATTTCCTTGACGGCGGTTTCAAGGAACTCGACCCGGTTCTGACGGCTTTCGGCCAGGATGACACGGATTTCCGGGAAAGCGATTTTCAGCGGAATCCCCGGCATGCCCGCACCGGTGCCGATATCCATGAGCGGCGAGGGCAGATCCATCAGCGTTGCCGGCAGGATCGAGTCCACGTAGAGCTTTTCAACCATGCGGGTGAAGTTGTGAATACGGGTCAGGTTCAGCCGGGTGTTGTGCTCTCGCAGGAGTTTGTGGTAGGACCAGAGTTGATTGAGCTGATATTCAGAAAACGTGATACCGGAGCGCGCCAGAATAGACGCCATATCCGTTTTGCCATGCGTTTTTTCCGGGGGGTTCCCGGTCCTGGGGATCGTTTTCTTTTTCATGGTTTGCTACGCATCGGTTCCTTAAGGGTACCGTCAATGCATGGGAAGGCCGGACACTGTCAATGGATGCGCGACCGCCTTATTTTTTTTCGCCCGGGTGGCCCCTGCTGTATGAGGACAACCACCTTCTGGCCCTTTATAAGCCATCCGGGCTGCTTGTGCAAGGGGATCGGACAGGGGATACTTCCCTGATCGATCTTGCAAAGATATGGATAAAAAGGCGCTACAGCAAGCCCGGGGATGTTTTTCTGGCAATGGTGCACCGGCTGGACCGCCCGGTTGCAGGCGTCATCCTTTTCTGCCGCACCTCAAAGGCGGCCGCCCGCATCAGCGACCAGTTCCGGGAAAAAACGGTGAAGAAGCAATATCTGGCCGTGGTCGAGGGCGCCATGGAAGAAACCGAGGGCCGGCTGGTCCACTATATTGAGCGGACGCAAACCGCCACCAGCCGGATTGTCTCTGAAAATACGGTTGCCGCCCGGGAAGCCCGCCTTTTTTACCGGGTCCTGGATACGGATGGCGCAAGGAGCCTTGTTTCCATTGATCTGGAGACGGGCCGGCACCACCAGATCCGGGCGCAGCTTTCCCACGCGGGGTTCCCGGTGATGGGGGACCTCCGGTATGGGGCGTCCGCGCCCATGGACAAAAAGCAGATCGCCCTGTTTGCACAACGTTTGATGGTTCATCACCCGGTTTCAGGGGAATTGCTGCAATTTCAGTGCCCCCTGCCAAAGGGGTGGCCGTGGCCGGGCCTGGTGGATGAAATAATCGCCCCGGTGTGGCACTGGTCTGAACTGGCTTCCGGGGTGGAACCGGGACAGGAATAAAATGGTTCCCAGATAATGACATTCCTGAAAAAACCGAACGATCGTTTTATTTTTAGTTGACAGGGTTGTTGTTTCCTTTCATTGTATAGTTGTTGGGCAGGTGTTATTCAAACAGATTTCAAACCGCCTGTTGGCGATGGTTTTTTGGGGTGCCGGTATCGGGGTCGGCCTTTGGCCTTTGGCTTTTGGCACTTACCCAAAAAACAATCGGGGGCGTAATTGAATTTCGTTTCCCGGTTTGGAACTGGTAAGACCGGATGCTTGTTTCAATTCTGCTCCCTGGAATTATTTGAACCGAGACCGGGGCAGACTTTCAGCTTGGCCCTGCGGTTTGCAGCAATTTCGCTTTTAGCAGATGACGCCGGTCATCCCCGGAGGGGATACATAATATAGCCGGTGGTTTCAACCACCGGTAATAAAGGATGCAATAAAACCGGAGTCCTGAAGGGACGATACATGTTGAATGTCGTCCCTTCAGGACTCCAATTTAACTATTGATATCACCCTTTCCGGTGGTTGAAACCACCGGCTGCATTGTAATGCCCCTACCGGGCAGTGTCTGTCCAAACATGAGAGACAGTCCAAAAGTCTGCCCCGTTGGGGTGTGAAAAATTCGACCCCGATACCGACGCCGACCCCGCCGCCGAGCGTTTTGGGAGGAGGAAACAGGGCGGGATCGGCTGGAATCAGAAAAACGGCGGCCATAAAAAGGACAAGGAGAGAACCAATGAGTGATATTTACGAGAAACTGCGGGAGCGCCTTGACGA
>SKZX01000423.1 GCA_007127175.1 Desulfobacterales bacterium | reverse complement strand
GCGAGGTTTCCGTGCCATGATAGATGATTACATACCATTCATATAATATCAAATCAATCAATAACGACAATAAGTAAAGCCTGACCCCGATCCTTCATGGACCGCGCAGCATGTCGGCCTTGCGGTATTCCTCTTGCGCCCGGTATTCGATTCCCAAACCCTTGTAAAGGCCCCCGGCCATGCGACGCAGACCGTGATCATCCGGGAAATAGTCAATCGCCTTTAAAATGACCAGCAGTGCCTTTTCATCCATGTGATGGCGCCGGTAAAACCGTGCCACATGCAAAAAGGATCTCCGGTCGACCCCGTCTTCGTTGGGCAGAAATGTTAGCGCCTTTACATAGGCGTTTTCCGCTTTCTGTTTTTCCCCGGATGCATACAGGAAGTCCCCGAATGCCAGGTGCGGCTTCACCCGGTCCGGCAGGGCCGCATGCATCCGCTCATCGTCGATGTGGTTTAGCACCATCAGCGCCAGGCTGGCATGGGTAATGCGGGCGTCGGTGAACATGGCCTGCTTCAGAACCGAGAGCCCTTTTTCCGTTTGGCCCGCTTCAAACAGCATGGCGGCCAATTGCAGGTAGGCCGACATGTTGTCCGGGCCGTATTGGATGCTTTTGAAAAAAAGGTTTTCCGCTGCGTCATGGTTCCCCTGGCGGCGCATGGCAGCAGCGGCGTCCATCAGGTATCGGCTGTTGATGGGGTCAAGCCGGATCGCCCTGGCGTGGTATTTCACCGCATCGGCGTCTTTCGACAGGAATGACGCGGTGTTGGCGGATATATTCGCGTACCGGGGGTGCAAGATGTCCCATGCGCCCCCGGTTTTTGCCGCCTGGTGGATGTTCAGGATTTTTTCACGGGGCATGTCCGACGCAATGGTCATATTCCGGTAATCTTTTAAATAATGATCTGCGGCCAGGCTGCCCCCGTGGGTGTAAAGGACCGCCGCAAGCAGCAGAAATACGGCGGCAACCGCAGGGAAAAAAGATACCTTTGCGGGCGATAAATAAGTGGCATTCAAGCCGGGCCGCATCCGGGTGGTTGCCGAGGAGACGGCCAAGGCAAGGACAAGGAAGAAATACAGCCCGTTGGCGCCGACCTGCATGTTGAAATCCACCAGGGAATGGAGCAGAATGGCACTGATGGATGTGGCGCATCCCGTGAAAAGCAGCAGGCAATACCACTCCCGGCGCTTCGCAAATGTCCTGGCGGCGGAAAATAAAATCGAGAAAAGGCACCAGCCCATCAGCGCCGGCAGGACAATCCCGCCGGTGCTCAAAAACTCAAGATAGTCGTTGTGGGCGTGCTCCAGCACCTGCTCGCCCGGATCGGTCCGATAAAGCGGGTATATCTTTTCAAACGTTCCGGTTCCGGTGCCTGCCAGTGTAAAGTCCCCGATGATGTCTATGGAATCTTTCCAATACACAAAGCGGTTGAGGTTGATTTCGCCGGAAGGCGCCCGGAGGTTCTCAAACCGCTGATATATAGAATCCCACCCCGAAGACCCGGTCAGCAGCAGCACCAGGAGAACGACAACGCCGATGAAATACCCCGCTTTTTTTTGCCTGACCCTGAAAATCAGCAGGGCGGAAAAAAAGATCATAGACATCGACAGGGAGAGAATGCCGCCGCGGGAAAGGCTTAGAAAGATGGAAGTCCCGATGAGAACCGCGGCCGTGCCGTAAAAAAGATGGTGGTTCACCCGTTTTTGACTTAAAAAATCAGCGATTTTCCTTTTGAAAGATATTTTGCTCACCATGGGCCGGTAAGCCAGAAACAGGGCGAGCACCATCGGGAAGACCATTACCATGAGCCCGGCGTAATGGTTGCGGTTCACATAGGGGCCAACAGGGGTGCCGCCGTGGGTCAACTCCCGGACCCAGAATATTTTATCGTGGGGGAGGGGATAGTTCAGGCTCCTGGTGACAAACCCGATAATGGTGATAAGGGACAACACCGCGGCAAAGCCTGCAATCACAGCAACGGTTTTTTTCAGTAGAAGGCTGTTTGTGAAAAACTGAACCGCAGCGACGTAGAAAACCGTGTAGGCGGAAAACCGCAGCAGTTCCATCACCGTGGCCCGGGGATAAATGGTAAGGGACATCCAGGCGGTTTCACCGGTTACCAGGGCCGTATTCTGATGAAAGGCATAAGCCACAGGGGAGATGAGCTTAACGACACCGGGGGGAAGGGGCAAAAGCTGAAACAACAGGAACGCATTGACCGCCATCAGGGCGGCCAGCCCCGGGGCCCGGTAAAACGTCGCGTTTTTCGCAGAAAAAACGAGCAGCAACGCACTGACGCAGATGGCGGATTCCATTACCAGGTAGGACCATGCCTCCACCGTTCCAAAGGCCAGGGGTGAAAACAGCAGCGTGAACAGAAACAAATAAAAAGCTGCCTGTTTCATGACGCCGGATGTATGGGCATTTTTTTCGTTCATCTGTCCCGGTTATTCCCCATGAAAGTCCTCATCCGCCAGAACGGCTTCCGGATTTGTGCGCACAAGGCGCATGGCAGCGGTTCTGCCAACCCGCCTGGACGCATGTTCTGCCGCAAGGCTTAGCTGCGGCGGCCGGATGGTCCCGGAATGAGCGTCCGAGGCGATCATATCGACCTTGCCGGCGTCCAGCAGAAATTCCGCGCAATATTGGATGTCCCTTCCGAAATCACCGAGCAGGCTCCCGGCAGTGATTTGAACGTAGACATCACGGGTTAAAAGGCCCAGGAGCGTTTCTGGTGCGCGGACAATGGCATGGTTGCGCTCCGGGTGTGCGATAATGGGCCTGAGCCCCCGGGCGGAAAGCCAGCCAAGCAGTTTTCCGGCGTGGGCCGGGAGATGGTCGTGGGGGAACTCGATCAGCACATAGCGGGACCGGTTCATGGTATAGCGGCACAATTTTTCCGGGTCCATGCCCATGGACACTTCCGCGCCCGGATAGACCGCTACGGGGATGTGGTTCCGGGCCAGGATGCGGTTGAGCCGTTCGGCGCCTGCCGCGATGTCTTCCGGCAGAACCCCGATGCCATAAACATGGGGCGTGGCGATGATTTTTTCAATGCCGTCCCCGGCCGCGATGCGCGCCATCTCAACGGATTCGCTGATATCCATGGGCCCGTCATCGATGCCCGGCAAAATATGGCAGTGACCATCAATCATGGCTGCGGGAGAAATCAGTCATTCCCCGTATAATCATTTTTATAATAGCCGTATGACCCGTAATACCTTGAATAGTAGTAATTTTCCTTTTTTACGTCTACGGCGTTGACGACCATGCCAAGCACGGCCGAATGAATGCTGGTCAGCATCTGCCGGGCCCGCGCCACGGATTCATAGGTGGAAACACCGGACCGGGCCACCAGGATGGTCTGCTCCGCGGCCTTGCTGATCAGGTGCGCATCGCTGACATTGAGCAGGGGCGGGGAGTCCATTAAGATGTAGTCATACTGCTGCCGGACGGTCCGGACAAATTCACTCAGCCGCGCGGAACTCAGCAGTTCGGACGGATTAAACGGGACCGGCCCGGCCGGCGCGATATCCAGGTGGTCATGCGCCCCGCTGGGGAGCGTGGTGATGCCCGATTGCCCCGCCAGATAGGTGCTTAAACCCACGGTGTTGTCAATGTTAAACATTTTATGGATCCTGGACCGGCGCATATCCGCATCGACCAGGAGCACTTTTTTCTCCGACTGGGCCAGGGCCAGGGCCAGATTGAGGGCAGTGACGGTTTTGCCCACCCCCTGGTTCATGCTGGCCACCAGGATGATCTCCGGCGACGCGTCCGGTGATGAGAGCAGCACCGCCGTACGGATGGCCTTATAGGCCTCGGAAACCGCGGAGCCTGGTTTTTTCAGGACAATGGTTTCAATGTCGGCTTCGGCTTCTTTTTTGATCAGCGGGACCATCCCCAGGATGGGGATGTCCAGGCGCGCCTCCGCGTCCTCGGCGGTTTTGACAGTGCGGTCCATGTAATCGAGGAAAAATGCAAGGCCGATACCCGCTGCCAGGCTCAGTATCAGGCCTGCCATCAACGCGCGCTTCGGCCCCTGGGTAATGGGCATTCTTGGGGTTTCGGCGTTTTCCACCACCCAGACCTCCACCTCCTGCCGGGTCTCCACAATATTGAATTCCTTGATCCGGCTCAGCAGCCTGTCGTACAAGAGGCGGTGAACTTCCACATCCCGGTTCAAAATTTCGTACTGAATCAGCTTGTCACCCATTAAGGCGGCATTCTGCCTGGCCTCATCCAGGGCACCCTGGAGGCTGTTTGCGTTCTGCCGGGCCAGTTCATACCGGTTGTTGACGGACCGGATGGCATCGCTGATTTCACTGCCTATCTTTTCCCTGAAGACGGCCAGGTCTTTCTCCGCCAGGATCATGTTCGGGTGCCTGGGCCCGAGGGTCTTGGACAGGGTAGTGATTTCCTGTTCTTTAAGGATAATCTGGCGCCGTAGAGATCTGATGGTTTCATTGTCGGATACAAACGGCAGGTTCAACGCTTCTTCCCGCGATACCCGCTGAACCTCCCTGTAGAGGGTTTCCAGTTCGCTGACCTCGGCCTGGGCTGCTGTGAGACGGTTGCTGAGTTGGGCGATTTTCCCCGGGAATATGGCTTCCTGGCCATCAACCGTGTAAATATTATGTTTCTTCATGTATTCCCGAAGTTTGCGCTCGCTGGCCTCCAGCTTTTCTCTTTCCGAGTCCGCGTTGGCTTTCATCCATTGCAATGCCTGGGATGTGGTTTCCAGTTTCATTTCCACCAGGAACTGCTGGTAGGCTTCCGCCACCGTGTTGACGATGGCCGCGGCAAAAACCGGGCTGGTTGATGTAAAACTGACGGTTACGATGTTGCCGTCTCTCATGTCGCCGGCCACCGCAATGCCGTTGCGCACGTTCCGGGAAAGCGCCGCGCGCCTCTGTTGGACAGCTTCCGGGTCTGCCT
>SKZX01000078.1 GCA_007127175.1 Desulfobacterales bacterium | reverse complement strand
CCCACCGTGATGGTCAGGACCCTGCCGTGCGTGGTAAAGGTGGATGCGTGACCTGCTGGATCATGATTTTTCCCGGCTGTTTCGAAACACATATTATCCGCAATATTTTTGCAGTGTACGAAAGTGTTGCCGCCTTTCATGTGTTGTGGCGGCCGGGATGCGGGTTGTATCTGAGGGGCATGGCCGGGGCAGAACACCGGACGGCAGGTACACGGGAGAAACTTTCATGGGCAACCGTTGCATGGCATATAACTTTTTGCAGGCCCGCATTGTTTTGCCAATGCCCCGCCCGCAGGCCCCGGTCCAAAACCGCTATATCCGGTTTGAAAAGAGGTAGGTGTAGATGTCTGAAATGTAGACCACGCCCACCGGTTTGCCGTCTTCCAGGATGGGCAACCGCCGGTACTTGTTCTTGACCATGCGGTCCAGAACGACCATTACGTGCTCGTCCGCTCTTGCGCCCACAAGCTCATGGCTCATGATCTGTTCGACCTTCTTGGATTTGAGGTCCGAGATGAATTTTTCCAGGTAGCTGTCCCAGTCAAAACCGATTTCATCGCCATTGACGCCGTAATTCAAAAATGACGGGCGCAAATGATACAGGATGTCAAACATGGTGATGACACCCGTCAGTTTCCGGAAATCATCAATGACAAGAAGGCTTACGGTTTTATGCCCGGAGGAGCGGACTTTACCCCCCAGTATCTGCTGGATCGCGTCGGATACCGGTGCTTCCTTGTGTATGATGTCAAACGAACGGACCATGATGTCTTTTGCAAAAAGCGACATTAGCGGCTCTCCGGATAAAATGGGTTGGATAAATTCGCATATTGTGATGCAGGCCGATTTGAATTATTATTAGCAATTATATTCTGATTTTGCAACCATTCAAAACGGGGAAAAAAATGAGCGAGCGTCACCTGGAATTCGAGCACCCCGTGTTAAACGAGGCTGTTCCGGCAATCGGCGGGGAGTACCAGTTCAGCGAGGAAAAACGCGTTTCCGCCGAGGGCGGCGATATTCTGTATTACAAAGGCTTTTTCATGATCGACCGGTCCTGCTGCGGTGTCGGCGGAAGCGCATACGCCCTGGTGGCGGGTGTTGTTGCACGGTGGCACTGCAAAACAGCGGAGAACGGCCGGCCGGTGTCCCTTGTCCGGCCGGTGAGAAATACAAGTGCGCGCACCCGGATCACAGCGATGATCAAAAAGGAAGACCCCCTGTGCCAGGTCACGTTTCTATGACATTCGGCATTCCGGCTGCGGCCTGCCGGGTTTGGTCATGGTGATCTGCCACAACTGGTTCACCCGGGCGCGGAACGTGCCGGCACAGCTCAACAGGTAGAAATTCCACATGCGGTAGAAGCGTTCCCCGTAGCGGTCCCTGTGCTTGGGCCAGGCCGCTTCGAAATTCCGGTGCCAGGCCATGAGCGTCTTGTCGTAATGGGGGCCGAAGTTGTGCCAGTCCTCCATGACAAAAATCCCTTCCATGGCTTCCCCGATCTGTGCGATGGACGGCAGCATGGAATTGGGAAAAATATACGTGTTGATCCACGGATCGCTGGTGAACAGGCTTTTGTTGGCGCCGATGGTCTGAATAAAGGCGATGCCGTCATCCTCAAGGCAGCGCGCGGTGGTCTCCATGTAGGTCCGGTAGTTTTTGTAGCCCACGTGCTCGAACATGCCGACAGACAGCACGCGGTCGAACCTTTCGTCCACCTCACGGTAGTCCTGCAGCCGGATGTCAACGGGCAGGCCCCGGCAATTGTTTCTGGCCAGTTCGGTCTGCTCCCGGGAAATGGTGACGCCGGTGACTTCCGCGCCGTATTTTTCCGCAGCAAAACGGGCAAACGACCCCCAGCCGCAGCCGATATCGAGTACCCGCATGCCGGGTTCCAGTGCCAGCTTGCGGCAGATGAGGTCCAGCTTGGCTTCCTGGGCCTCGTCAAGGGTCTCCGCGCCGTTCCAGTAGCCGCACGTATACGTCATGCGGGAGTCGAGCATGTCCCGGTAGAAGTCGTTGCCTACATCGTAATGGCGTTGTCCCACTTCATAGGCGCGTTTGCCTTTCTGGCGGTTCAGCAGGCGGGATTTGAGCGCGTGCAGGTAGAAATGCAGGTTGCCTTCGAAGTGTTTTTTCAGGTCCGCACGGAAGACCCTCTCGAAAAAGCGGTCCAGGGCCGGGACGTCCCACCAGCCGTCCATGTAGCTTTCGCCAACGCCTAAGCTGCCCTCCGTGATGACCCGCTCATAGAGGTTGTCGTTATAGACGATGATGTCATGGGGCCTGTCCCCGTTGATGGTGATTCCGGCAAAGTTCAGGGCTTCCTCGATGAACCGGCGGGCGGTGTTTGACCGCCTCCGGACGGGGGACAGGGTGTGTGGCTTTTTTAAAATGCCCGATAAATGTTTTTCCATGTCGACCTCCCATTTGATTTTCTGTCCTGTAACGCAAGGCTGAAATTCAGATGGAAAATGCGCGCGGAAAAGAAAATAAGTGTCCTTGCGCGGTTCGCCATGTTTTTGCTCTTTGGCTATATGTTTGATATTAAAAAAATAACCATGGTTTGGCAGGTTGTCCAGACATGGGGGGTTTAGGCTGCGACCCGGGAGACAGACTGGAAGTCTGTCCCCTGGGGGGTTTTGAAATGCGTCCCGGGATAGGGGTTTTGTTTAATACCCCGGAGGGGTATTAGCTTATAGCCGGTGGTTTTAACCACCGGTTTGGCGTTGGGAAAAAAAGCAGAGTCCTGAAGGGACGACACATGTTGTACCTGTTGAAGAAGTTGAACCTGTTCAACATGAGTCGTCCCTTCAGGACTCCGGATCTTTTTTTACGACAATTAACCGGTGGTTGAAACCACCGGCTATATGATGTATCCCCTCCGGGGATAATGGGTGTGCAATATTATAAACAGTTTGTCTCTGGCCAGGACAAAAGGATATGATGCATCCCCACCGGGAATAATCGGTGCGCTCCTCTTTTCTTGGAATTTTGAAACGTTTCTAGTATGGTGGGCTGCCATGAACAGACAACTTATTCATTCCCGTGATATTGTTGACGCGGCGGTTGAACAGATCGACGCCGGCATATTCCGGGTCTGCTGGGAAACGGCCGATCCGGGATACAGCGTGCGCATATACCACGGCACATCCCCTGACACCATCGACAAAAATACGCCGGTTGCCGAGTCGGATCACGGGTGCGTGGATGTTAGAGGACTTGATCCGGGTGAACGGCATTATTTCGAGGTCGTTTGCGGGGAAAGCCGCATGGTCACGTCGGAGCGGCGTTTGAAGCTCGATGGGTCCGTCAATTTCAGGGATATCGGGGGGTATGCGTCAAAAGACGGCCGGCGGGTCCGGTGGGGCCGCGTTTACCGTGCGGATGGACTTGGCGGACTTTCCGATAAGGACCTGGCGCTTCTCCGTCACATCGGCATTGGCCGCGTGATTGATTTCAGGACCGCATCAGAGGTGAAAAACGCACCCGACCGGCTCCCGGACGGGGAAACCGCTTATATTCACCTGCCGGTCATCCATGGGAAATATGGTTTTTCCGAAGCGGTGAAACGGTTCAAAAAAGGGGATACAGACTGGTTGACGGACAATTTCATGGTGGATGGGTATATCAACAACCTTGAATCCTTTGCCCCGGTATGGGAGGCGGTTGTGCGGGAAGTGATCGCGGCGGACAGGGGGCCGCTGGTATTCCACTGCACCGGGGGCAAGGACCGGACAGGCACGTGTGCGGCACTGCTGCTGCTGGCCGTGGGCGTTGCCGAAGAAACCGTGATTGATGATCACCAGTTGTCCAATATATATATCGCCAGGCTGCTGCCGGACCTTTACCGGCTGATGAGCGACCAGGGCATCGACCCGGAACGGGTGTTTCCCTATCTCACGGCGCCCCGGGACTGCATTGAAGCGGTGATCGATCATATATCAAACAAATACGGCTCCGCCCGGGAATATTTTCTCATGAAAACAACCCTTGGGGAGCCGCAACTGCTGCAGCTTGAAGACGCGCTGCTGGCTTGAAGCGTTCTAATCGATTTTTTTCAACGTAATATCATCCAGCCAGACCGTCCCCTGCGTGAGCATGATGTCCAGAAGAAATTCTCTGGCCCCATCTGGTGCGGTAGCCTTCATGGAAATTTCCTGCCAGCCGGCATTGGTTTTAAAATCCCTCAAGAGATCGACCATGGGCATCGGCTGAACGCGTGTGGGCCTGAAATTCAGCCTTATTGAAGGGACGACCATCAGTGCGCTCCCTTCAAGGTTTTCCGCCTTGATCCAGAGCGCCAGTTCATATGTTTTTCCAGGCTCAGGAGCCCCTATGGCCCCTTTTTCCGGCAGCAGGTTGATCCGGCCCGGGGGGTTCTGTACATTGATTTTCAAGGAGCGGCTCCCGGCCATTTTGTCGCCTGCATCAAAAGTGACATTGACCTCGGTGTTTCTCGCAGGGCTCAGCACCCATCCTGCCGGGGTCATGTCCGGGTTGATGCTTTCAAAATCTCCGTTTTGCAGAAGGTTTGCGCCCAGGCATACGCCCTGAGCGGTTGCGATGAAAAAGCCAATCAGCGCAATGGCAATAAGGTGTTTTTTCATTACTGACCTCCTTGAGGTTCCTTGATTACATCCCATGTATTTTCAATTGTTAAGCCATATTGCTCTTAAAATCAAGGGAAACTTGCCGAACCGCCTGTATCCTTTCCCGGTTGAATGCCTACCTGAAAATAATTTCAATGGTTATTTCTTGACGGCTTCGTAAAAAGCTCAATGTCTGCGTTGCGCGCAATCTTTGAAGAATATCACGTACGGCTAAGTACTCTCAATTCTTCAAAAATTGCTCGTGCCTTGTTCTTGAGCTTTTTTCAAAGGCGTCTGGTTGCGACTTTTACGATCGCATTATTTCTTGATTGTTGTGGATTCTCCTGATATTAATATCAATAGAT
>SKZX01000310.1 GCA_007127175.1 Desulfobacterales bacterium | reverse complement strand
GTTTTTCCATTTTTCTCAAATATCAAAAAACCATGCCGATGTCTAAGAAAAACCGGATATTTCTATTTTTTCCAAGCGGTTGTTACATTGTGTGACAATGGGTAGGGGATAATTGTAACGATTTGTAACAGTTTCGTACGACACTTGACCGCATTGTTTTATAACGCTTTAATATCAATTGGTTATTTTTGGCTTGAATGCGGATTTCATGGCATGCTTGTTGCTGTTCAATATCTGATTGTTCAAAGCGTCGTAAACCTTTTAAAGGAGGGGATAATGCAGGATAGCCTTCGCGGTCTGGTAACCAATATTCTCGGCGGGGATCGTTTTGAAATCCGGGTTCTGGATACAGGCGCATTCAATGAACACAAATATAAAGCCGCTCAATGCATCCGTATTGCAGGCATCAACGACCCGGACCTGTATCCGGGAAAGCCCGATGGGGGCAGGATGGAAAAGTTGAAAAACAAGGAAGTGCTCTGCTATATCCTTGCCAGGGATGCGGATGGGAACGCGGTTGCCGTGGTTCACTGCATCAAATAGAAGCCATTTCCAAATAAAGATATCTTGTTCAAAGAATGAACGCCGGTCATTTTTTGAGCAAAAACAGGTTGACAAACCGGTGGTCGAGAACCTTCGGGTCTACGGTTGCCAATTCACGTTCGATGTCATTGAACAGGGTTTCCAGAAACACGGATGCTTGGCTGGAAATATCAGGAACCGTAAGCCCGGTCGAGGCTGAAAGCCATTCCAGGAAGTCTGTTTTCGCCGCATCCTTAATCTGCCCGGTTTTTTCACCGCTGTCCCACAGAGACGTAAAAAAAGGGCGGAAAGCTTTAACGGGGATCGGCTCGGGCCGGTTATGCAGCGGAATGCCGATTCTGTGTTTTGCCCAAAGGGTAAGCAGGACAACATGACACGTGATAAGCCGCTGCCCCGGAAATCCGCTTGTGTCGATATCCATCAATGACAGGATGCTATCGAAGATCATGGCTTCGTTCAGGGCTTTTCGGGCTTTTCGGATATCCGCTATGGATGCGAACTCCCTGTAGAGGACGCCGGTCTTGTAGTTGTCAAAATATTTCGGGTGCTTGAGCAGCAGTCCGCCGATATGCCCGACGAGGTATTCGCCCCAGAAGGTGAGTGCCAGGTTTTTTTTGGCAAACCAGCTTTGTCTCTGCCATTTCACAGCCCGTTGCTTTAACTCAAGGACCATGGCATAGCCCGTGCGGAAGATATCGGTCAGTTGGTAATTGCAGATAATCGATGCGCCCATGCTGGATTCCGGCGGGGTTTTTGTTCCCGCCAGCCGGTGAATGCCGATCCCCAGGTAGCCGCAGGCCTTGCCGACAACGGCTTTCAATTGCTCTTTTCCCTGGATGGCCTCCTGGTCCGCAGCGATGATCCGGTTGCAAAGGGCGGCGAATTCAACCTGGAGTTCGTTTAAAACCGGCTCCAGGTCAATAATATTGAGGGCCTTTCCGAAGAGGGTGTCGTTTTTGAGCATGAACGCATGATGGATGGGAACCGGAACAGTAAAATCCATTTCAGGGGCTGTTCCGATTCCCTTGCGCGGGTCCTTGCGGACGGCTGAGGGCTTCAAGGGTGCATAAACCCCTGCGGCCTCGTCAAAGGGCAGAAACCCTTTTTCGGCAAGCCTCACATTTCGGAAGTGGTAGGCCTCCTCCTCGCTTTCCCCGGGAATCACCGAAGCCGCGCGAAGGAGCATCAGCTGGTACGCCATGTGGTCCTCGTCGGCAATGCGCCGTACCAGGGTATAGAGAAAATCCTCAATTTCTTCTCGTTCTTCTTCGTTGCCGAAGTCGGCCAGTTCATCCAATACATCACCGGAAAAGCGGATATAGAAAACGTCATCGCAGGTGAAAAACCCGTCTGCCAAATCGCTCGGGTCCTCGTCTTGCTCCCGGACGACGATTTGCGCGGTTTTGTTCAGGAAATATTCCAGCAGGTCGTATTTTTCATTTTTCGTCCAGTCGATAAAGCGTGCCGGGTCCGCCTGGTGGAGAAGGTTCAGCCAGTAGGCAATGCTTTTGGGTTGCATCCGGTCGCGATGCCAGGTGTCAATGTCCAGGATATATTCCCACTGCCTGTTGGATGCAAGGGAAAGGACCTCGATTGCGTCGCGATGGCCGATGTCGTTGACCAGGAAAAAGAAATCCTCTTCTGCCATGGAATGCACAAGGGCCCTGCTGGTGGGGTGCTCAAGAATCGCCTGAAGGGCGTTTTCCGGGGTCAAGGCAAGGATGCGCTTTTTTTCGGCCCCAAGGCCTGCCATGCGTCGGCGATGTTCCGCTTGCAGGCGTTTTCCTTCGTTTTCCGGGTCCATACCCATTGTTTTAATATCAGCTCTATTTGCCGGGGCATTCGGCTTTTACAGCCGGATCAATGTCTGCGCTGCCGTAGGCATGGTCAAAATGGTTTGAAAATTCAACCGCCAGCGTTTTTGCCCGTTTTTCAAATGCGGCCTTGTCCTTCCAGGTGTGTTCCGGAACAAGCATTTCATCGGGCACACCCGGGCATGTTTTGGGCACGTTGAGGTGGAACAGTTCGTTGTATGTGTATTCGACAGTGTCGAGCTGGCCGTCAATGGCGGCGTTGATCATGGCCCGGGTAAGATTGATGTCAATCCTGGATCCCACACCATAGGGGCCGCCGCTCCATCCCGTGTTTACCAGAAATACGCGGGCCTTGTGCGCCTCCATCTTTTTGCCGAGCAGTTCGGAATAATAAAACGGCTTTGCGGGCATGAACGGCTGGCCGAAAAAACGTGAAAAGGCGCTTTGGGGTTCCTTTATACCGGTCTCGGTGCCGGCCAGTTTGCTCGTGTACCCCATGAGAAACCACAGCATCGCCTGTTCCGCGTTCAGCGAGGATATGGGAGGGAGCACACCGTTGGCATCGGCGGTGAGGAAAATGATGGTGCTGGGATGGCTTGCCCAGGCTTCGAGCTTGACATTGGTCAGGTACCGCAAGGGATAGGATGTCCGGCTGTTCTGCGTGAGGCGGTCGTCCGACAAATCCACGCTGCCGTCCGGGTAGGTCATGCAGTTTTCGATGATCACGCCGTTGTCCAGGGGTGCGCGTTTGCTGAACACTGCCGAGTAGATTTCCGGCTCCTTTTCAGGGTTCAGGTCGATGAGCTTGGCATAGCAGCCGTGTTCAAAATTGGCAATGCCGTTGTGGTTCCAGCCGTGTTCGTCATCACCGATGAGCAGCCGGTCCTTGTCCGCCGACAGCGTTGTCTTGCCCGTGCCGGAAAGCCCCAGAAAAAGGGTTACCGTCCCTTTTCTGTCCTCGTTTGCGGAACAGTGGATGGGAAGAATGTTTTCAAAGGGAAGGTAATAGTTCATGGCCGTGAATATCAGCTTTTTGGCGCTGCCGCAGTAGGCGGACCCGAACACCAGGCCCAGGCGGTGCTTGAAGTCGATGGCGATCACCATGTCCGTTGTGCTGCCGTCGGGCAGCTTCCTGAGCTTTCCTTCGAACCGTGACGCATCGACCTTGTCATAGGGTGCGACCACGAGGGTGAACGGTTTGTCGGCAAAAATGCTCTTGTCAATGGTCTTGGAAACAGGCCGGAACATGTTCATGGTGAAAAGGCTGGTGAGGGCGTAGTTGGTTATGGTGCGAACCGGCAGCGCATAGTCCGGGTCTGCACCGACCTCCCGGTTGGTAATGAACAGGCGCGGTTTTTTCCAGAGGCAGGTAAGGGCTTCTGTCCAGAGTTCGTTGAAGACTTCCGGTTCCAGGGGCAGGTTGTTGGGCGATGTCCAGTCGATATGTTCTTCAAGCTCCGGGTGTCTGACCAGGACCGTGTCGTTGGGCGAGCGTCCGGTGGATTCGGGCGGCGTCCACGTGGACAATGCGCCGCTTGGGAGCACCAGGGCTTCGTTCTGTTTAATGGCTTGCTCGATAACGCTTGCGCGAGGCGTGTCGGTGTAGACTTCCGGGTGATTTTCAAGCATATGGTTTAACGTGTTGATTAACTTCATCGCTTATTCACACCTTTTGTTTTCACGGGTTTTGGTTTCGGGCTGCCGGTAAAGGGACGCGCCCCGGTCACCGTTTGCATGGAAATTTTGGGAAAACCGGCATCTGGAGAGATATCCACTTGAGTACCTTGTCAAATTCTCTGCACAGCTCGGCCAGGGCAATGCCGCGGTGACTGACCCGGTTCTTTTCCTCGGGTGGCATCTGGGCGAATGTCTTGCCTGCCGGCGGGTAAAAAAAGACGGGGTCATAGCCGAACCCGCTTATCCCTGCATGTTTTTCGGCGATCAGCCCCTCGCACCGGCCTTCATAGATCAGGGCCTGGCCGGTCGGGATGGCGATGGAAATGACGCATTCAAAAGCCGCCCTTCGATCGGCCGCGTTTTTCAGTTTTTCAAGCAAAAGACGGCAGCGCTGTGCGTCATCGGCTTTGGGGCCGGCAAAACGGGCCGAGTGAACCCCGGGTTGGCCGTTCAACGCCGCCACGCACAGCCCGGAATCATCGGCAAGGGCCGGAAAGCCCAGCACTCGTGCAGCAAAAGCCGCTTTTTTATAAGCATTTTCCTCAAACGTGTCCCCGTCTTCCGCGACCTCGGGGATCGGCCCGAAATCGTCGAGGTTTCTGATATCAACCGGATAGCCTTTCAGAATTTCCCTGATCTCGGAGGTTTTTCCAGGATTCCGGGTGGCAATGACCAATGTTTTTGTTTCTTCCATGCTATAACCGGTATTTTGCAGGTGGTACCAATGGCAATCAAGACAAAATGGTAAAAATAGAATTACATAAACGATTTCAAGTGGATTGTAAACCGGTTTTTTCCCCTGGACGGTTCCCGGGCAGTGCCCGCGGGCAAGAAAAATCTTTACATGGATACAACCCCCCTGTTATATGAAGCTTTTGTTGCAAGTCCCTGTTAAAGGTAATTTTTTGGGATTTTCCCCGAAAGGG
>SKZX01000018.1 GCA_007127175.1 Desulfobacterales bacterium | reverse complement strand
ACAACCGTTTTCGGGTCCACCGGCCGGGAAGTGACCCGCGTGGGGCTTGGGGGCGAAGGCGTGCTCCGGACCACCGGGCAAACCGATGCGGCGCACGCGGTCATCCGCGCAGCCCTTGCAGAGGGGATCACCTACTTTGACAGCGCGCGGGTGTATTCGGACAGCGAGGTGTACTACGGCGGCATATGGGAAAAAGACCCGGAATCACGGGGACGGGTATTCCAGGCCAGCAAATCGGCCAGCCGGGACAGAAACGGCGCGTTAAAAGACCTCGAAGACTCCCTGGGGCGGCTGGGGGTGGATTACCTGGACCTCTGGCAGATCCACGATGTGCGCACCTATCAGGAGCTGTCCGTGATTGCGGGGCCCGGCGGGGCGATCGAAGCGTTTGTTGAGGCAAAGGAGGCGGGCAAAATAAGGCATATCGGGGTGACCGGGCATCACGACCCGGATGTGCTCGCCCAGGCGGTTTTAGAGCTGCCCGTGGATTCGGTCATGATGCCGGTCAACCCCGTTGAGGAATTGCTGGGCGGGTTTCTCAACCGGACCCTGCCTGCGGCCCTCAACAAGGGGATCGCGGTCATCGGGATGAAAATATTCGGGGGCGGCCACTATATTGCGCCGGATTTAGGGGTGACCCCGGAGCTGCTGCTGCGCTATGCCCTGGGCAAGCCCGTCAGCGTTGTTCTTGCCGGGTGCAAAAGTGCTGCCGAGGTCCATGCCCTGGCAGAAGCCGGGCGGACCGCCGAGCCCCTGAGCAATGAGGAGATGACAGACCTCCTGGCGCCTTTCAGGGAGAATGCCCGGCAGCTCGCGTTTTACCGGGGGGTTGTCTGATCGCCTGCCGGGCGCCCGCTTGTAATCACCCGGCTGCATGCGCATTATTGATATAATATCAAAAACTGACAAACCGCGGGTTTTGGCCGCACGTAGTGAGGGCTGCGCCTGTGGGGGAGGATGTTATGCGCCACTTACTGACAGCCATCGATATTCTGGATCTCAAAAGCCCGCGCAGGATCACCGTGCCGCCGGAGGCCACATTGCGGGCGGCCATTGAAAAGATGGTCGAACACAATGTCGGGGCCATGCTGGTGGAAGAAGGCGGCGAAATGGTGGGCATATGGACCGAACGGGATCACCTGAAAAACTTTCTGGTGCCGGGCTATGACCCCGAAACCATGCGGATCAGGGATTTCATGAAGACCGAATTGCACATCACGCCGGCAGAAACCCCCATCATCAAGCTCCAGGAATTGTTCCTGGGCCTGTTTATCCGCCATATCCTGATTTACCGGGACGGAAAATACCTGGGCATGCTTTCCATCGGGGACGTGATGCGGGCCGCCCTTCTCCAGAAGGACCGCGAGATCAAGGAGCTCCATGAGATCGCCAGCTGGGAATACTACGAGAACTGGGGTTGGCACCGGAAGCACCACGGGAAATGAGGTATTGCTGAAAAACCATGAGATGCGACGGTAAAATGAACCGGACCAGGCGATTTTCCTTGGTTTTGCTGGCAGCGGCCTGCCTTGCCCTTTTCGGGTGCAAAAACGGCGATGATTACGAGCGGGTCGATTTCACGGACACGGTGCGGCCCGATGTGCGGCAGGCGGACGGCGGCGGGGACGTGGTCCGCGTGGCCGTGGGGGCCATGATTTCACCGGGGCAGACCATTGTCAACTACCAGGAGATGGTGGACTACATCGGCGCGAAGATCGGGCGCGACACCCGGCTGGTCCAGCGCAAGACCTACGCCGAGGTCAACGAAATGCTGGGTAAAGGGGATGTGGACATCGCCTTTATCTGCACGGGCCCCTTTGTCCACGGCAGAAACGAGATGGGCTTTGACCCGCTTGCAACCCCGGTTGTCCGGGGGGAGCCCTTTTACCGGGCCTATCTGATCGTCCACAAAGACAGCCCGTTTCAGCGGCTTTCTGACCTGGGCGGCGCGGTTTTCGCCTTCACCGACCCGGAATCCAACACCGGCGCAATGGTGCCCACCCACTGGCTGGCGCAGATGCATACAACCCCGGATGCCTTTTTCAAGCGGGTGCACTTTACCTACAGCCACGACAATTCCATCCTGGCGGTGGCCACCGGCCTTGTGGACGGGGCCAGCGTGGACGGCCACATCTGGGAGTACTACCACCAGCGCGACCCCGTGCATACGGCCAATACCCGCGTCATCATGAAGTCTGCGCCCTTTGGCAGCCCCCCTTTGGTGGCCTCCGGGCAGGTGAGCGGCGAGGTCAAGGACAGGGTAAAAGCAGTCATCACGCACATGCACGAAGACCCGGAAGGGAAAAAAATCCTGGACCAGCTGGCCATAGACCGGTTTGACGCTTTCCAGGAGGAATGGTATAAGAGCGTAGCCGAGATGAAAATGAAAGCACGGGTACCCGCACTTGACCATGAAAAGCATTAGAACCCGGCTCCTGGCTGCGATCGCGCTGATCGTCATTGTCAGTGGGCTGGCCATATCCCAGTCGATCATCCACCGCTACCGGACCAGCCTCCACGAGAGCGCCGCGGCCCAGGCGCAGAATGTTGCCCAGAACCTGGCCCTGAGCGCCGAAGAAATGATATTGTTAAACGATATCGTCGCTTTGCAGCGGCTTTTCAATGACAGGCGCCAGACCGATGAAGCCGTTGCCTACCTTTTTGTGGTTCATGAAGGGCAGGTTCTTGCCCACACCTTTGCAAACGGCATTCCGGGGCAGCTTTTGCAGACGGCGCCCCCCGGCAACCCCGCAACCGGGACCATGCGGAAAATCGAATCCGAAACCGGGGAGCGGTTTCTTGACGTGTCCTGGCCCATTTCCGAGGGCCGGGCCGGCATGCTCCGCATGGGGTATGCCGAGGCCCCTTTTGAAAAACAGGTCAACCAGCTCTGGCTGCAGGTGAGCATTATGACCTTTGTTTTCGTGTTTATCGCCGCTGCCGTGGGCCTTGCCCTGGTGCGGCAGATCACCCGGCCCCTGGTCCTTTTGACCGAGGCGGCCAGCAGCGTGGATGAGACCCACCTGGAAATCGACGTGCCCGCTGGCAAAGACGACGAGGTGGGGCGCCTGAAGGGTGCGTTCAACCAGATGCTGGCGCGCCTGAAAAAATACACGGCGCGCCTGGAGGAAAACACAAAGGCGCTGGAGAAGAAGAACCTGGAGCTGGAGCGGGCCCAGCAGCAGACGCGAAGCCTCGTTGAGATCACCCGGGGCATCGGCGCCCTTGCCGGCCTGAAGGAGATCTGCTCCTATCTTGACCGCCAGCTTTGCGCGATCACGTCCTGCCGGAACATCGCCATGGTCATTTACCCCTACCAGGCGGGTCCGCCCGTGGTGTTTTCCGGGGGGAGCATCCAGGCCGTGGACGGGGACGCGCAGGAAAAACTGGCATGCATGGACGATATAAAAAATGATTACGCGTTTATCCCTGCCAGCGAAATCGCGCTTCCGGTTGCGGCCTATAAAGATGCCGACCATGTGGGGGTGATCCCGTTTTTTCACGAAGGCCGGCGCATGGGCGTGCTCTGCACCGGGTGCGGGCCCGGGTGCGCGTGCATGGATGCCGACCTCCAGGTCATCAAGCTGGTGCTGGACCAGAGCAGCGGGGCCATCCAGCGGGCCCTTGCACAGGAGCACGAGCTGCTGGATTTGAAAAAGCGCATCGACCAGGGGGCGGGGTTTTCCGGGCTGATCGGAAAAGCCCCCCAGATGCAGGTCATCTACAAGCTCATCGAGGACGTGGCGCCGTCGGATGCCACCGTGCTCATCGAGGGGGAGAGCGGCACGGGCAAGGAAATGGTCGCCCGGGCCATCCATGAAAACAGCCCCCGGAGCGGCCGGCCCTTTGTGGTCATCAACTGCTCGGCGTATCCGGCAACCCTTCTGGAAAGCGAGCTGTTCGGCCATGAAAAAGGCGCTTTTACGGGTGCCGTGAAAAGAAAGCCCGGCCGGTTTGAGCAGGCGGACGGGGGGACCATCTTTCTGGACGAGATCGGCGACATTCCCCTTACCGCCCAGGTCAAGCTGCTGAGGGTGCTCCAGAGCCGGAAGTTCGAGCGCCTGGGCGGGGACGTGACCATCAGCGTGGACATCCGGATATTGGCGGCCACCAACAAGGGTTTGCTCCGTGAGGTCAAGGCCGGGAATTTCCGGGAGGACCTGTATTACCGCCTCAACGTGATCCCCATGCACATGCCCCCTCTGCGCGAACGGAAAAACGACATCCCCATCCTGGCGCGCCACTTTCTGCGCCGCTTCAGCGAATTGCAGGGAAAATCCATAAAGGATTTTGATTCCGGGGCCATGCGGCTGCTGCTGGAGTATCCCTGGCCCGGAAACGTCAGGGAGCTGGAAAATACCATCGAGCACGCGGTTGTTTTGTCCCGCCTGGATGTGATCTCGGCGGCGGATTTTCCCTCGGCGTTTGCGGAAGGCGGAAGAGTGGCAAACGGCGATGCCGATGGGGGTACGGGTGCGGCCGCGGCCGCGGCCGCAAAAACCCTGGAAGGCAAGGAAAAAACGCACCTTGTGGAAATGCTCGAGGAGTGCGGGTGGAACAAGAAGGAGGCCGCCCGCAGGCTCAACATCAGCCGCAGCACCCTGTACGCAAAGCTCAAGCGGTATGGGATCAAAAACTCCTGAAGCAATCACATGCAGGTCAGAAGCTGCTTGGCTTGGCATGTGAGCACACATGCCCGGCAGCAAGCCAATACCCTCCAGGGGACAGACTTCCAGTCTGTCTCCCGGGTCGAAGCCCCTACCTACAGGGGACAGACTGGAAGTCTGTCCCCTGGGGTGGTTGGATATTTGAATAGGTCTAATCCCCGGAGGGGATATGGAATATAGCCGGTGGTTTTAACCACCGGTATGGCGTTTGGGCATTTGAATAGGTTTAATCCCCGGAGGGGATATGGAATATAGCCGGTGGTTTTAACCACCGGTATGGCGTTTGGGCATTT
>SKZX01000378.1 GCA_007127175.1 Desulfobacterales bacterium | reverse complement strand
GGCGCCACGCTCCAGATCGGATTCGGACACCTGCCCAATGCGCTGCTGCCTCACCTTTCCGGCAAAAAAGACCTGGGCATCCATACGCAGGTCATCACGGATGGCTTTCTCCCCCTGTTTGAAAAAAAGGTCATCACCAACCGCAAAAAATCGTATCTGCCCAACAGGGTGGTCGCCTCCCTGGGCATGGGTTCTGAAAAGCTCTACCGCTTTCTGGACAACAACCCCATGTTTTATTTCAGAACGGCCCAGTTCGTGAACGACCCCAATGTCATCGCGCGAAACGACCACCTGATCTCCATCAGCTCCGCCCTGGAAATCGACCTGACCGGCCAGATCTGTACAGACTCCAAGGGGTACCTGTTCTACAGCGGGATTGGCGACCAGGTCGATTTCATCCGCGGCAGCAAGATGTCCAAAGGCGGGTTTTCCATTATCGCCCTGCCGTCGACGGCACAGAACGGCAACGTGTCAAGAATCGTTCCCCATTTGAGCGAAGGTGCCGGTGTGGCAACAACCCGGGGTGACGTGGATGTGGTGGTGACCGAGTACGGCATCGCGGAACTTCACGGCAAAGGGATTTATCAGCGGGTAATGGAGCTGGCCCAGATTGCCCATCCCAAATTCCGTGAACACCTCATCAACGAAGCCAAAAAGCGCCACTATATTTTTGCCGACCAGCTCCCCCCAACCAAACAGGACCTCATATTCCTGGAAAACTACAAATCCCAGCTGGAGCTTGAAAGCGGCAAGACGGTTGAATTCCGGCCGCTTCTGCCGTCCGATGAATTCGCCACCCGGAATTTTTATTATTCCCTCCAGGAATCCACCATTTTTTATCGGTTTTTTAACCGCCGGAAGGTCTTTTCCAGGGAAATGCTTCAAAAACAGTGGGCATCAGTGGATTACCACCAGAACATGACGGTCGTCGGCATCGTGCAGGTGGGCAAACACAAGGAAATCGTGGCCATCGGCTCATACGGCACCGCGGAAGATGATGTGGCCGAAGTGGCTTTCGTGGTCAAGGAAGAGTACCAGAATATGGGCCTTGGCACCTATCTGCTGAAGATGCTTGAAAAAATCGCCCGGGAAAACAAGTACAACGCCTTTACTGCGGCTGTTTTGAATGAAAACAAGGCCATGATCCGCGTGTTTGAAAAATGCTACCCACACGCCACCATCAAGCGCGGGTACAGCGGCGATGTGGAAATTTTCATGCCGTTCGACAGCGATGGAACCAACAGCCAGGGGGAATAAATGGAAAATTTTCCGCGCCCGTCCGCCATAGTCGATGTCGAAGAACTGAAAGACAGGCAGCGCTTTCTCATGAGCAATCCGCCGTTTCAATTCCTTCCCAGGACTGAAATCGAAATCGTTGCCGCAAACCTCACCGAAGAGAAATATGTTCCCGGCATTATACTCTTTACCCAGGAAGAAACCATTATCACCCATATCCTGGTTGTGAAAAGCGGCAGCCTCGAACGAATCATCGAGAACGACGGGAAACAGAGCGTCAAGGAAATTCTGGACGCGGGTAGAACCTACGGGGGGATTTCCCTTTTGTTCAACAACAGCATCTCCACGAGCACCCTGAGATGCATGACAGAAGTGTCCGTGTACCGGCTGGACCGGGAAAATTTTTTCCGGCTTTGCATCAAATCCTCGGCATTTGCCCGGTTCTTCTCGTCATCCTACGATGTGGAAAGCCGGCCTTCCCCCGCCCACGCATTCAAGGATCTGCCGGGGCTCGGCGCATACGACCTGCAGTCGTCTTTTTTGTCCAAAACAGTGGGGGACATAGCGCAAACGTTTCCCTCCTGCACCGCTTCGACAAGCATCCGGGAGGCCGCAAGCCTGCTGACGGCATCCCGGCGAAGCGCCATTCTTGTCACTGACGAAAACCTTCAGCCCAAAGGGCTGATCACCGATTTTGACCTGCGCAAAAAAGTGATCGTGGACGGCCGCGACCCGAACAGCGCCGCCGGCGAAATCATGACCGCACCCCTGCTCACCGTCGATGCCGAGGCCCAGGTGTTTGAAGCGGTGCTGACCATGATGCGCAACC
Organism: Desulfobacterales bacterium; assembly: GCA_007127175.1. Lineage (GTDB taxonomy): Bacteria > Desulfobacterota > Desulfobacteria > Desulfobacterales > Desulfosalsimonadaceae > B1SED10-16. Next base: position 2,903 of record SKZX01000378.1, on the reverse strand, counting down.
AGGTAAAACACCTTGCGGTCCGGGGCAACGGCACCGCCGGCACCGTGATCACCGAAAGGGACATATTCCTCGCCCAGACGCTTTCACCGGTTTTCCTGGTACAGGAAATGAACACCGCGGAGGGGCTCGATGGTCTGAAAGCCTGCTACGCCAAGGTGCCGCTGCTCATCGGCAAGCTGATTGACAGCGGCGCCCGCTCCACCCACCTGAACTCCATCATTACCGCCATTACCGATGAAATGCTGGTCCGCGTCATGGATATGGCCATAGAGAGTGCCGGGCCGCCGCCGGTCAAATTCGCCTTTCTGCTTTTCGGCAGTGAAGGGCGCCGGGAGCAGACGCTGAAAACGGACCAGGACAACGCCATTGTTTTTGAAGACGCCCCCGATAGTGACGATGAACATGTCCGACGCTATTTTCTCGAACTGGGGACCCGGGCATGCGACTGGCTCAATGATATCGGCCAGGCCCACTGCGAACATGACATCATGGCCAAGAACCCCACATGGTGCCAACCCTTGTCCCAATGGAAGAAATACCACCGCAAGTGGATCGAAAGCGATGATCCGGAGCGCCTTCTCAATGCCGGCATCTTTTTCGATTTCCGCCTGGGATACGGCGGTGATCAACTGGTAAAGGACCTTCACGCCTCCCTGTTTTCCCGTCTGAGAGAATACCCGGGCTTTTTAAGGCACATGGCGCAGAACATCATGAACCTGCAGCCGCCTCTGAGCTTTTTCGGCAATTTTGTCCTGGAGGAAAAAGGGGAACGAAAAGGGGGTCTCGACATCAAGATGGCCATGCGGCTTGTTGTGGATTTTGCCAGAATTTACGCCCTTGGGGGCGAAATCACCGAAACCAACACCACCAAACGCCTTGAAGCGGCGTTTAACAGAGGGACGGTCGACAAAGAAACGCTGGAAAACCTTGCCCATGCCTATGAATACCTGATGCACCAGCGGCTCAAGCACCAGGTGACGATGATGAGCAGGAAAGGCGCCCCCCCGGATAACTACCTGCAGCCCGGACAGCTCACCCACATCGAACGGCAGACGCTCAAGGAGGCGTTCAAGCGCATCCGAACGGCGCAGGGGAAGCTGCGCCTTGATTTTTTCCTCCACTTCCCCTGATTGATGCAATCGTCAAAAACCCGGAATGCACCGCCTGACCCATTCAGGAAGGGGGAACCTGCGCTTTTCTCCGGCATTTTCCACATTGTCGCAGGCAGCGTGGCTTTCGGGCATGGTATAGGGCTGAACCGAATCGATATTCGTTTCAATCGCCTGTACAAAGGATCGGACCACGTCCGGGTCGAACTTGGTCCCGGCTTCCAGCTGCAGCAGGTTGAGCGCCTTGGGAATGCTCATATTTTCTTTTTTGGGGCGGTCCGATGTCATGGCGTCAAAAGCGTCGCTCACGGCGATAATTCTCGCCCCCAGGGGAATTGCCTCGCCCATCAAACCCTCCGGGTAGCCGCTGCCGTCATACCGTTCATGGTGGTAGAGGATGATCGGCGCCACTTCATTGAGCAGGGACAGGCGGCCGATGATTTTGGCGCCGATCACCGGGTGTTTCTTTATGGTTTCAAAATCCCCGGGGGACAGGTGGCCCAGGTTTCCGAGAATGTTGTCCTGCATGGCGATCTTGCCGATATCGTGGAGCAGCCCGCCCCTGAATACCTCTTCGACCTCCCTCTCCGAAAGCCCCATCTGCTGCGCCGCCATTTTACCGTAGTTCGCCACATTGAGCGAATGCCCGTGAGTGCAGGCATCCTTGGCTTCCAAAGACAGCACAAGCCCTTCGATAATCTCCCTGAAGGCCTTCAGCATGCGCTCGTCGTAACGAAACGCCTTGTGCAGCGCGATTGCGCCCTGGCGGCCCGAATCCCGTACGAAATTGATCTCGCTTTGGAGCATTTTACGCGGCTTGCTGAAATACACGGCCAATACACCCCGGTACTGATCCACGATATGAAACGGAACACCCAGGATGGAGATGACCATCTGCTTTCCCAGCCCTGTGGTGCTCGGGATGCGCGGGTCATTGCGTACGTCTTCGAAAAAAACCTCTTTTTCATTTTCAAAACGGAAAACATCCTTAAGCGTGTCATAACTGATATGGGCAAGGGTGTTCATCTGGAAGCCGCTGGTAACCTTCATGTAGACCTGCTGCTGGTCGGTGTCCACGATCCAGTAAATGGCCCCCCGGGCTTCCATGATTTCCCGGATCGTGGAAACAATGGTTTCCAGTATGTCGCTCACCGCATCCCCTTCGTGTATGGCCGTGGAGACTTTTCTGAACGATTCCAGGTAGCGGGTATGCTGCATGGCGTTCTTGATGGCGATGGCGCTTTGCTGAGCCATGTAATACAGCAGCCGGTGGTCTTCTTCTTTGAGGTCAAGCATGCTGTCGAAGTAAATCCTGAGAACCATTCGCATGGTGCCCGTTACCTGGAAGGGAACGCCAATGATCGAAACAATGCCTTCGGCGACGGCCGCATCCGGATACTGAATACGGGGGTCATTGGCCACGTCATTGATCACCACGAGCTGGTCCTCGAAAACCTCGGAGTGGCCGGCATCGGCAATGACGGTCCCCTTTTCGAGATATTGGCGGCTGAGGCCCGTGGCGGCCATCAGTTCGAGTTCATTGCCGGACGGTCCCAGCACCCGGAGCACGCTGCCCTTGGCTTTAAAAACCTCGGTGACGGTATCGACCATGATCTGGAGGGCTTCACCAAGATCAGCGCTTTCCTGCAATGCACGGCTCGTGCGTGTAATCACTTCAAAAAAATATTCAAACCGGGCTTTTTCAGCCATGGGTGGTTCCTCTTGCATGGCAGCACTGCTGCCGTCTCTATTAGCTGGTTCCTGTAACATCAAAAATCACCGGCGCGAAAAATG
>SKZX01000056.1 GCA_007127175.1 Desulfobacterales bacterium | reverse complement strand
CGAGGGCGCGGGAATCTGAAATGCAGGCCGCCTATAACCGAACAAAACAGGAGGTGCGCCTCGACGTGCGCTCGGCCTATGCCGATATCCAGACGAGAAAAAAAATGGTCCAGCACATCGGCGACCAGGTCGACGCGGCCAGGGCCCATTACGATCAAGTAAGCGCAAAATTCGAGGAAGGGCTTGCATCTACGGTTGATGTCGTGGATGCGCATACGGCATTGAATGAAGCGGAACTGAGCCTGGCAACCGTGTATTACCGGCTCCAACTGGACCAGTTGCGCCTTCAGGTTGCAACCGGGACTTTTCTGCAGGCTATGCTCGAATAAACCGGCTGAGCACCTTGTTCAACTCCGGTTTGCGGATAGGCTTGGAAATGTAGTCGTCCATACCGGCGGCCATGCATTCTTCCCGGTGTTCCTGCATCGCGTGGGCGGTCATGGCGACAACGGGAACATTGGTATATCCCTTTTCCCGAATGGCTTTCAACGCTTCGAACCCGTCCATTTCCGGCATCTGGATATCCATTAAAACGAGGTCGAAATCTTCGGGGGCCGCGGAAAACTTTTCCACCGCTTCCCGCCCGTTTTCAGCAAGCACCGTCTTGCAGCCGATTTTCTCAAGCATCATCAGGATCAGTTTCTGGTTGACCGCGTTATCCTCGGCGACCAGGACGCGCGCGCGTTCGAACATCACTTGCCCCCCCTTTTTACGGGAAGGATCCCAATGGGTTTCAACGGGTTTCCCGCTTTCACCGGCCAGCACCTGCGCCAGCACCTCGAACAACCGTTCCCGTCGCACCGGCTTGATAAGAGACTGCTGGAAGCCCACCTTTGAGAAAAGTTCAGGGTCCCGCTCCGAGAGGTAGGACACGGCGATCAAGGGCAGACTTGAAATTTTCGGGTTTCCGGACGCACGGATCTGCCTTGCCACATCGTAGCCGCTCATGCCGGGCATATGGATATCGATAATGCAGCACTCAAAAGGGTTCCCCGCCACAATGGCGCGATCCAGGGTCGGCACCACCTCCATGCCCGAGCGAAGGTCGCTGGCCCTGACATTGGCCGATTTCAAAGCGTTTTTGATGATGTCCAGGCTGGCCTGGTTGTCGTCGACCAGCAGCACCTGCTTCCCGGCAATGGGCGCGGCAACCGCCTGCCAGGTCTGCTCCCTGTCGGACAACCCGAGCCATGCACTGAAGTAGAAGGTCGATCCCACGTCCGGTTCACTTTTCACCCAGATATCGCCGTGCATCAGGCGGGCAAGCTTCCTGGATATGGAAAGCCCCAGGCCGGTGCCGCCGTACTTTCGCGTTGTGGAGCCGTCGGCCTGGCGAAACGGCTCAAATATGATATTGCGCTTTTCCTCGTCTATGCCGATCCCGGTATCATGGACGGCGGACTGCACCAGAACGCTGTTTCCTTTTCGTTCGGCAATGGTGAGGCTGAGGCTGATTTCCCCGGATTCGGTAAATTTGGGGGCGTTGGTCAAAAGGTTGATCAGCACCTGCTGAAAACGCGTGGGGTCTCCCTTCAGATAGGCGGGCACATCCTCCCCGATGCGGCAGACGAGCTCAATGGGCTTGTTCCCGATCTGGGGGCGGATCAACTCGCAGACGTCGTAAGCCAGCAATTCCGGGGAAAAGTCGATATTCTCAAGCGACAGCTCACCGGACTCGATCTTGGAAAAATCAAGGATATCATTGATCAGGACCAGCAGCGCCTCGCTGCTGTTTCGGATGGTCCGGGCGAAATCGAGCTGGGATTCGTTCAGGTAGGTATCGAGCAGCATATCGGTAAAACCGATAACAGCGTTGAGCGGCGTCCTCACCTCGTGGCTGACGTTTGCCAGAAACTGGCTCTTTGCCTGGTTGGCCTCATCGGCTTTCCTGGCCTGGACGCGGGCCTCCTCGATGGCTTCCTCCAGAAACTGGTTGCTCCTCATCAGTTCGGCGGTCCGCTCCCGGACCATATCATCAAGATGGTCGCGGTGCTTTTTGAGCTCCTGGGACGTTTTCTGCTGCTGGGCCACCGCTTTTTCAAGGTCCTGGTTCTTGACCCTGAGCTCCTCGGTCAAGACTTCGTTTCTTTCAAAAACCCATGAAAACCGTCGGAGCAGGTTTTTTTCCATGTGGTCACTGAAATTGCCCGCTGCCAATTCCGCTTCAAGGGCATCAATTTTTTCGTAAATCCGGGCCACCATGTTGAACCACGGCCGCCAGTGCAGCGGGGCCGGGGGCGGCGCCAGGGGTTCTGCCCCTTTTTCGCGGTATCCCGATACGATAAAATCGACCAATCGCCTCGAGGGCAGAACAAACCGGGTATACACAAAGCCGATGAACAGAACGTTCAGCAGCAGAAGGGCGGCCATGAGATACAGTGTTTCGGGCCTGCCCTCAAACAGCAGAAAAAGTGCGGCTGCAAACAGGCAAAACAGCAACCCGGCCATGAGCCATAACAATTGCTCCATGCGCCGTGAAAGCGCCGGCCTGCCCGAATTTTTTCCGGCGCGGCTGTCCATCAGGGAACCTGCCTTTTCATAACACCTCTTTTCAAAACAATCTGTTTATCAGGCCCGCCCGCCCCTTTGATAAAGAAACTGCAGAACCGTTGACCCCACCCGTATCATGTCGAATTCCTCAAGAAGAACTTCTGAACGCACGGGCTTCGAGTTGACAAGCGGCGCCCTGCCGCCGACAAAGCGCAATATATATCCACCGTTGTTCTTTTGAATGTCAGCCGCATGCTTTCCCACAAACCAGCCCTTCACGACAATATCGCAATCCGGGGCCTTGCCGATGGTGACGACCGGTTTGTCAAGAAATACCGGGTTGCTGTTTTTATTTAGAAAGGTTATCATGGCCTTGATGCCCGTGCGTTTTTCACGGCCCGCCAGCGCGGCCACGCTCCGTGCAAGCCTGCTTCGATGATGGGGCGTATCGATGTGCATGGTGGCTTCATGGACGCTGCTGCGGGATGATGAGGGCTTTTGTTCACCTGTCTTGTATATGAAGCGGAGGTTATGGCTGCCGATGGTGACAACATCGTCATGGGCCAGCCGGCGTGAAATGACAAGCTCCCTGTTCACAAAAGTCCCGTTTCTGCTCTGAAAATCGGTGATGTAGTAACTGCCGCCCTCATATTCGATTTCCGCATGCACAGAGGAAACCGCTGAGTCCGGAATGACGATGTCGTTTTCGCTGCTCCGGCCGATTCTCAACTGCTTTTCTTCCTCAACCTTGTGCTCCATGATTTTTTCGTCGTTGCGGAAAACGATAATATATGGCATGTGTTTGCCCTTTGGAAAATTGTCAATTGATCAAACGGGGATTTCAGGTTATATACAGAAATCCAAAATATTTTTGAAATGTTACTTTCTGACTATATGCAAGTTCAAAAAAGAGGTCAACCTGGAAATTTTTCAAAAATTATTATGATATTCCAAGGCATTATTATCGGCGTGTGCGTCATCGAATAACATCAGCCTCAATTCAGGAAAAATCCGATTCATGCCCAAACCCCCCAAAGATATAAAGCCGCTGCTCCGCTACTTCGTCATGCTCTTCAAGCTGCACGTGACCGGAAAAAACGATCCATCCGATTCGGTAAGGGTCATCCCCGTTCTTGAGAAGGCCACCGGCGAATCCATATATGAATTCAAAATGCGGTACCGCTCGGCATGGAAGTCCCGGCGGATGAGCATTGAACCGCTGGGCGAGAAAGTGGAGAGCAAGAGCAGATGTTACAAGGTGATTTACGACGATACACTGGTGATCAAAATCCCACCGCGCCCCATAACGGACTTTTCGGCATACCTTGAACAGATCAAGCGGGAGCATGCCATTGTCCGGCGGATACAAAAAAGCATCCCCTGCGTTTACCCGCAGATCAGCGCCATCCTCAAAAAGGTGCCCGTGATCCGGCTCCCCTCCTATGTTGCACTGGAAGATGCGGAAAAAGAATATATTGACATACTCTCAAAAGACACCGGGCTGCAGGATTATTTAAAAATCGGTGAGGGGTTCGTGTTTTTCATGACGCTCTCCAAATACCGGTTTTTCAACCAGGTCATAGAACTCATCCACCATGCTCTCGACAATACCCGGCATGAAATCATCAAAAACGGGCCCCAGGCCATTTCCGATTATCTCGTGTTCGAATCCCTTTACGGCAGCATAAACGACCGGACCTATTATGAGATCCACGACCTGGTGGAATCATACGAACAGGCGGTCGGAAACGCCGTCAGCCAGGCCGGCATACAATGTTCGATACCGCAATTCCGAATGCAGGAGTGGCTGTTCTCCCATATTGCCGGAGTGCCCCCCGAATGCGGCACCAAAGACCTTCCGGAAACGCTTTCTAACGACATTGAACGCATCACCCGGAAGTTGGTCCGGGGAAAAAAACCGGCCGTGGAAGACTTCCGGAAAATGGTGTACAAGGTGGCGAAAAACAAAAATTTTTACAGCAACCGCGGCCGCATGAAGGGCCTGGTCATAAACATCCTGGAGCTTTTATACCGGCTGAAAAAACGGCGTGTGGCCATACGGGACCTGAAACCGGACAACATGTTCGTGGCCGCCTTTCTCGACGGGAAAGATCATATCCTGACCAATCCGGAAGCCTATGACCTCGGCCTCATCGACATGGAAACGGCGCTTTGCTTCAAGCCGGACAAGAACGGCCGCATCCGCCAACCCCTCCTGGCAGGGACGCCGTCATATGCCACACCCTCGCATATCTTCGGGAACAAGGTGCTGCGGGCCATATACGGCGCGGACGAACTGCCGAGGATTTTTTTCCTGCAGGACATGCAGGCCGCCCTGGTCATGATTTTCCGGGTTGTCACCGGCCGGGCCCTGTTTGTCAATGCCGGGCGGCTGATGCTGGAGACCAGCCATATCAAGAAAAAAAATATCTCGGATTTCGATGCCCTGTTGAAAGTTTACCGGAATGCCAACCGGACGTTCTGGAAGACCGCAT
>SKZX01000290.1 GCA_007127175.1 Desulfobacterales bacterium | reverse complement strand
TTCAGCCTGAGCACATACACCACGGATGAAGAAATCGATTATGTGTGCGAGCAGATGCCGCCTTTGATTGAAAGGCTTCGAACCATGTCGCCGTTCTGGAAAAAAGGGGCCTCGTGCAGCATCCAGTAGCCCGTATTGATTATTTTCCGCCTGAAAGGGGAGGGTTGAGCATTGAGCAAAGCTGATGAAAAACATGACCTTGAGACCTGCAAGGACGGGGCTGCGACCTATTCGGATTACCGGCGGCGCCTTGCGGGCGTGATCGACCGCATCATCGCACCCGCCGGGGATGAAAAATGCTATTCCCATGTCGATTACGAACCGATTCCGTCTGAGGACGCCATCATCGAGATCCTGGAAAAACTGAGGGAGATCCTTTTCCCGGGATATTTCAACAGGGAAAAGCTGGACCCGGTCAACCTGAAGTTCAAGCTGGGTGAATTGACGTCAACGGTCTTCGACCTCCTGGCCGACCAGATCACCCGGGCTGTTCGCTATGAATGCTTCAAGTACGACATGCCTTGCTCCGAATGCGTCCAGCGCGGGTATGAAGCCGCCCTGGCGTTTCTGGAGGGGCTTCCGGACCTGCAGGCCACCCTGGCCATGGATGTGGAGGCCGCCTATCACGGCGACCCGGCGGCCAAAAGCTGCGATGAGGTTATTTTCAGCTATCCGGGCATGTATGCCATCACGGTTTACCGGATTGCCCACAGGCTCCATGAAATGGGCATTCCCCTCATCCCCCGGATAATGACGGAACATTCCCACAGCCTGACCGGCATCGACATCCATCCCGGTGCAAAGATAGGCGTTAAATTCGTGATCGACCACGGGACAGGGGTGGTGGTCGGTGAAACCTCGGTTATCGGCAGCAACGTGCGGATTTACCAGGGGGTCACCATCGGGGCGCTTTCCGTTCCGGCGGACAAGTGCGAGGACATGCGGGGTGTAAAACGCCACCCCACCATTGAAGACCACGTGGTGATTTATTCCGGGGCCACGATTTTGGGCGGGAAAACCATTATCGGGGCTGGTTCCGTTATCGGCGGAAACGTCTGGCTGACAGAATCGGTCCCACCGAAAACAACGGTGCTCATTGAAAAACCCCGGCTTATTTACCGCCGAAACGGCGATATCGGCACGGACCTGGAAGCCCGTTGCGACGTCCCGGAATAGAAAACCGAAAAACCGGAAAAGGACAGGCCCATCATGAATGTATACGACAGCATTGCGGGCATTTATGGAAAAACCCCCATGGTCCATCTCAATCGCATCGCATCCGGCCTTAAGGCGGATGTATATGCAAAGCTGGAATATTTCAACCCCTTGAGCTCGGTCAAGGACCGTATCGGTGTGAGCATGATCGAGGCCGCTGAAAAAGAGGGGAGAATTGGGGCGAGAACCACCATTGTCGAGCCGACCAGCGGTAATACCGGCATCGCCCTTGCCTATATCTGTGCCTCCCGGGGTTACAAATTGGTGCTGGCCATGCCCGAGACCATGAGCATGGAACGCAGGAAGCTCCTGGTGCACCTGGGCGCCCGGCTGGAATTGACCCCCGGCGAAAAAGGGATGAACGGGGCCATTGCACGGGCAAAAGAGATGTTGTCTGAAAACCCGGACTGTTTCATGCCGGACCAGTTTTCCAACCCCGCCAACCCGGAAGTTCACCGGAAAACAACGGCCCTTGAGATTTGGAATGACACGGACGGAAAGGTGGATATGTTTGTTTCGGGCGTGGGCACGGGGGGCACCATAACGGGGGTGTCCCAGGTGATCAAGGAGCGGAAGCCCTCTTTTAGGGCCATTGCCGTTGAACCGGCCGATTCGCCCGTTCTGTCGGGCGGTTCGCCCGGCCCCCACAAAATTCAGGGGATCGGGGCCGGGTTCGTCCCGGACGTGCTGGACCGGTCCATCATCGACGAGGTCGTGACCGTTTCCAATGACGATGCGTTTCAGACTGCACGTGCGCTGGCGTCCATCGAGGGGCTGCTGTGCGGGATTTCCTCCGGGGCCGCGGTCCATGCAGCGCTGATGGTGGCTGCAAGGCCCGAGTCGGCAGGGAAATGCATTGTCACCATCCTGCCGAGCACGGGTGAGCGGTATATCAGTACGCCCTTGTTTGGGGAATAAGTTGTAAGTTGTAGGTTGTAAGTTGTAGGCAAGGGCAAGGGCGGCAAGGGCAAGGGCCAAAGTCGAAAGCCTGATCGCCGTACCGAATTGGAGAGGAAGACTTTCTGGGCCAGGTTTTGCCCTTGCTTACAACTTACAACCTACAACTTACAACCTACAACCTACAACTTACAACCTACAACCTACAACCAGGAGTCTATCCCCATGCAAAACACGCCGAAATTCGAAACCCTCTGCCTTCATGCAGGGCACACGCCGGATGCGGAAACCGGGTCGCGGGCTGTCCCTGTCTACAGGACATCATCATATGTCTTCAAAGATGCGCAGCACGCAGCCGACCTGTTTTCGCTCAAGGTGCCGGGCAATATCTATACCCGCATCATGAACCCCACGACCGACGCGTTTGAAAAACGCATGGCGGCGCTGGAAGGGGGAAAGGCCGCCCTTGCCCTGGCATCGGGGACATCGGCTGTTTTTTATGCCATCATCAATATCTGCAAGGCAGGGGATCACGTGGTATCGTCTGAGAACCTGTACGGCGGCACCTATACCATGTTCAACGACATCCTGCCCCAGTTCGGCATTTCCGTGACCCTTGTGGATCCGCGTGACCCGAAGAATTTCGCTGCGGCGATCACGGAGAAGACCCGCGCGGTTTTTGCCGAAACCATCGGCAACCCGACGCTTGAAGTCACGGATCTGGCGGCGGTTTCGGAAGTGGCCGCAAGCCATCGCCTGCCGTTTATCGTAGACGCCACCTTTACAACGCCTTACCTGGTCCGCGCCATCGATCACGGTGCCGATATCGTGGTCAATTCGGCAACCAAGTGGATCGGCGGACACGGCACGGGCATCGGCGGGGTGGTTGTGGATGCCGGCACGTTTGACTGGACCGACCCGAAGTTTGATCTCTACAACAAACCGGAGCCGAGCTATTTCAACCTCCGGTTTGCCCATGATCTTGGCGATCTGAACCCGGTCGCCTTTGCCGTGCGGATGCGGCTGATACCGCTTAGGAACTTGGGTGCCTGCATTTCGCCGGACAACGCCTGGCTGTTTCTGCAGGGGCTGGAAACCCTACCGCTGCGCATGGCCCGGCACAGTGAAAACGCCATGAAGGTGGCACAATTCCTGAAAGACCACCCTGACGTGAAATGGGTCCGCTATCCGGGCCTGCCGGACGACCCCGCGCACCTGACTGCCGCCCGGTACATGAGAAACGGCTTCGGCGCCATGGTGGTATTCGGCATCCGGGGGGGCAGGGACGCGGGCCGGGCTTTCATCGACAACCTGGGGCTGTTTTCCATCCTGGCCAATGTCGGTGACGCCAAGAGCCTTGCGCTGCACCCCGCCAGCACCACCCACTCCCAGCTCACGGAGAAGCAGCAGCTTGCAGCGGGGATCGAGCCGGACATGGTGCGCCTGTCCATCGGCATCGAGCATATCGACGACATCCTGGGAGACCTTTCCCATGCCTTGGAAAAGGTATAGGAGTTTTTACCGGCAGCGGAAGACAACGGATTTTTGCGATGCATTTTGATACGCTGATCACCAATGGCATTATCATCACCGTCAACGCCGACTTTGAGATTGTTGAAAACGGCGCGGTGGGTATTTTAAACGGCAGGATTGAATACGCCGGGCCGCTACAGGGTGTTCCCGGCGGCACTTCAGCCTCGGGCGATGAGATACTTGATGCGGAGGGCGGCCTGGTCATGCCCGGCCTGGTCAATACCCACACGCATCTGCCCATGAGCCTTTTTCGGGGCCTTGCCGACGACCTGCCCCTTGATCAATGGCTCAACAACCATATTTTTCCGGCAGAGCAGCAGCACATAACCCCTGAAACCGTTAAATGGGGAACCCTGCTGTCATGCGCGGAGATGCTGCTTTCCGGGACCACCACCTGCTGCGACGGCTATTTTTTTGAGGATTCGGTCGCAGAAGCGGTAGACGAAGCCGGCATGCGGGCGGTGCTGGGGCAGGGGGTGATCGATTTTCCGGCCCCGGGTGTTGCTGACCCGAAAGACAATGTTGCGCATGCGGCCGAATTCGTCGGTAAATGGAAAAATCGCTCCCCCCTTATTTATCCGTCTATTTTCTGCCATTCCCCCTATACTTGTTCCCGGGAAACCCTCATTGCCGCAAAACAGGCGGCCAAACGGGAAAATGTCCTCTTCCAGGTGCATGTTGCCGAAACCCGAAACGAAGCGCACCTGGCCGGTCTGCCGCCGGGCCTCTCCCCCGTAGCGTACCTGGATGAAGCGGGCATACTGGATGCGGACACCCTTGCCGTGCATGCGGTGTGGGCAGGTCCGGAAGATATCGAATTGCTGGCAAGGCGCCAGGTGAAAATATCTTACAACCCGGAGAGCAACATGAAGCTGGCGTCGGGCATCGCAGCAATGCCGGAAATGCTGAAGGCCGGACTGGTGGTGGGGCTGGGTACCGACGGGGCCGCCAGCAACAACAACCTGGATATGTTTCAGGCCATGGGCGCGGCAGCCAGGTTGCACAAGGCGTCATTGAACGACCCCACGGTGATGAACGCGGAGGCCATCATCCGGATGGCAACGATCGAAGGCGCCCGTGCCATGGGACTGGATGACCGTATCGGGTCCATTGAAACGGCAAAAGAAGCGGACCTGGTGATTGTTGATACCCGAAAGCCGCATCTTTGCCCGCTTTATCACCCCTGCTCGCACATCGTTTATGCAGCGCGGGGTGCGGATGTCCGGCACGTGATGGTCAGGGGCGATATGGTGGTCAAAAACGGTCGGCTTGCGCGTCTCGATGCGGGCAGCATCATTGCTGCCGTCAATGCCATTGCACAGAAAATTCGGCTGACCGACA
>SKZX01000242.1 GCA_007127175.1 Desulfobacterales bacterium | reverse complement strand
TTCGATGTGCTCAAAATGGATTTAGACACCTACGTGCCGGAGTTCGGGAAAACACTGGGGGAGGAACTGCTCATTCCCACCCGCATTTATACGGACACGGTCATGAGCCTGACAAGGGGCCTGCCCATTCATGACCTCGCCCACATCACCGTGGGAGGGATCGCGAAAAACCTTGTTCGGGTGATCCCCCAGACGACCAACTTCCTGCTGTTCAAGAATTCCTGGCATGTGCCGCCCGTATTTCCCTTCCTTCAGAAAGCCGGTAATATCGAACCGCACGAAATGCTTCGGACATTCAACAACGGCATCGGCATGATTGCCGTTGTGCCGGAATCCGCCGCGCAGGATGTGGTGGAAAGAATCACCGGAATGAATGACAACGCCTTTATCATCGGTGAAGTGGTCAAGCGGAAAAAGTCGGACAAGGCCCGGTTCCAGTGGTCTGAAGGGTAATGCGCGCTGTTGTCCCCACGGATGTCCTCTTACGGCCGGTTCCCGGCCTTTGAAAAAACCCCTGAAATTCCAATGAACATCTTAGGCATTGAAACCTCCTGCGATGAAACCGCCGCGGCCGTGGTTGAAAACGGCACCCGGGTGCGTTCATCCGTCGTGGCTTCCCAGGTGGCGGTGCACCATGCATATGGCGGGGTGGTTCCTGAACTGGCGGCCCGTAAGCACATTGAAAACATCTGCATCGTGGTTGAACGGGCGGTTGCAGAGGCCGGCATGCAGCCGGGTGATGTGGACGGTGTGGCGGCAACCCGCGGGCCAGGCCTTGTTGGGGCGCTGCTGGTGGGGTTTTCCTTTGCAAAGGCATTTTCATACGGCAGGGGCATCCCCTGGATCGGCGTGGACCATCTCCAGGGTCATCTCAACTCGGTGTTTCTGGCGGACAAGACGCCGTCATTCCCGTTTGTCGCACTTCTGGTTTCCGGCGGGCATACGGCGGTCTATCACGTCACGTCCCATACCCGGGCGCGCCTGATGGGGCAGACCCGGGATGACGCCGCCGGCGAGGCATTTGACAAGGTGGCGAAAATGCTCGACCTGGGATACCCCGGCGGCGTGGCCATATCCCGGATGGCGGAGCGCGGTGATCCCGGGAGAATAAAATTTCCAAGGGCGTGGCTGGACAAAAACGGCTTTGCCTTCAGCTTCAGCGGGCTGAAAACCGCGGTGAAGCGATATGTCGAAACCCATGACGATTACCGTTGGCACATGGCGGACATCGCAGCCGGGTTCGAGGCGGCGGTGGTGGACGTGCTCTGTTATAAGCTGCTGAACGCGGCCGAAGAAACAGGGTGCCGGGACATCGCCATTGTGGGCGGTGTGGCCGCCAACCGACGGCTGCGGGAGAACGTGTCTCAGGCCGCTGCCGAAGGGGGATTTGCCCTGCACGTGCCCCATATCTCCCTGTGTGGCGACAACGCGGCCATGATCGCCGCCACGGGATACCATTACCTTTCTGACCCTGACGGTCCCCGGGGCAGCCTGGGTGACGACGTGTATTCCCGGGCGCCCCTTTGCCTTTAATTCCCCAGGATGTATTTCTGAACGGCCCTGCGGTGCTCCTCGTAGGTTTTTGAAAAGTGATGCGCCCGCTCCGATTTTGCAACGAAAAAGAGATAATCCGTTTCTTCCGGGTAAAGGGCGGCATGGAGTGCGGCAAAGCCCGGGCTGGCGATGGGACCCGGCGGTAGCCCCCTGTGAACATAGGTGTTATAGGGCGTGTTTGCTCTCAGATGCCTTGTCCGGATCCTGCCGTCAAAATCTTCAAGGCCGTAGATGACCGTGGGGTCGCTTTCCAGGCGCATATTCCGGTTCAGGCGGTTGTGAAAAACCCCGGCTATCGTGGCCCGTTCTTCCTCAAGGCCGGTTTCCTTTTCAATGATGGATGCCAGCGTTACGATTTCATGGACGCTGTACCCCAGCGCGGACGCGCGTGCTTTCCAGTTGTCGGTGAATGCCTGGTTGAAACGTGCCACCATGGCCTGGATAACGGCTTCCTCGGACGGGTTTTTTTCGAAAAAATAGGTGTCGGGAAAAAGATACCCCTCAAGCGTTTCCGCCGGGATGCCAAGGCGCGACGCAAAGTGCGGGTCCGTCGCCAGGTCCAGGAACCTGTTTTTGTCGCACAGCCCGGCCGCGTCCAGGCGGTGGGCGATCTGTGTCAGGGTGAAGCCTTCGGGTATGGTAACCCTGTGGAGGATGACCGTCCCGCTGGAAAACCGGTCCAGGATGTCCATGGGGCTCATGCCCGGGGAGATCCGGTATTCACCGAACCGGATGGTTTGATCGTGGCCCGTGTACCGGGCGATGACCTTCCATTTCAGGCGGTCGTCCACCGCGCCGATTTCCTCAAGGGTTTTCATGACCGCGTCAAAGCTCTGGCCGCGCTGGATTTCAATGGTGGCCGAATCTTCGATGCCTGCAACGGGCGTGGCGGCATAATTGACCAGGTTATGGATGAACACCCCGGCGGCTGTCGCTGCGACAAGCACCGGCAACACTATGGCGGCAATCAATTTTTTCATGGTTTCGCACGGGTGAATGGTTTATAATAACAACTTGTTTAAGAAAAAATCTGTCAACCCGTAAAAGTCGTTTTCAGACGGCTTTGTAAAAAGTTCAAGATCCAGGCGCGCAACGCAGATATTGGGCTTTATACAAAGCTGTCAAGATTATTAACTGCAACACCTGTCTGGATCAAGGAGAATCCACCATTTATGGTCACGTCAGAAAAAAAAGAAGCATACACGGGGTTTGAACAAGGACCCATACGCCCGCCCAGCGAAGCACAAAGCCTGCTGATCCGCGTCAGCCGGAACTGCCCCTGGAACAAGTGCACGTTCTGCCCGGTTTACAAGAGCGACCGGTTTTCTCTGCGGGCTGTCGAGCATGTAAAAAAGGACATCGACGCCGTTGCCCGGCATGTCCATGAACTGCAGCGCATGGCCGGGGATTCGGGCCGGATTTCCCGGGCGGATATCGATGCATACATGGCGGATATTTCAGGGCCGGACCGTCAGGCCTTTCATGCGGCGCTGAACTGGTTTGCCGTGGGCATGGCCTCGGTTTTTCTCCAGGATGCCAATTCCTTGATTATCAAGCCCGCAGACATGGTGTCCATACTCCGGCACCTGAAAAGCCATTTTCCATGGGTGTCAAGAATTACGTCCTATGCCAGGTCACATACCATTGCCCGGATCAGCGACAGTGATCTCAAGGAGATCGCACAAGCCGGGTTGAACCGGGTTCACATCGGCATGGAATCCGCCTCTGACGAGGTACTGGCGCTTGTGGCCAAGGGAACGACAAAGGAACAGCATGTCAAGGCCGGGCTGAAAGTTGTCAATGCTGGCATGGAGCTTTCCGAGTACGTCATGCCCGGACTTGGCGGGCGGGCACTTTCCGAAGCCCACGCCAGGGAGACGGCGGATGCGTTGAATCAAATCAATCCTCATTTCATTCGGCTGCGCACCCTGGCCATACCCGGCAGCGTCCCCCTGTACGAGGAATTTCGCACCGGCCGGTTTGAAAAGCTCACGGATTACGAAGCAGCCGAAGAAATCCTTCTTTTCCTTGAATGCCTGGAGGGGATCACCGGTTACGTAAAAAGCGACCATATCCTGAACCTGTTTGAGGAGGTGGAGGGGAAGCTGCCCGAAGACAAGGAAAAGATGATGCAGGTCATCCGTTCGTTTCTGCAAATGGCCCCCCGCGACCGGATGGTCTACCAGGTCGGCCGGCGGCTGGGGTATTTCAGGCGCGTCGAGGACGCGGTTTCGGAGACAGCCCGGTCTGAAATTGAAAAAATCACAAAAAGCCATGCAATCACACCTGAAAATGTGGACCAGTTTATCGATACCATGATGACCCGGTATATATGACGTTTCCCCCTGGAATGCACCTTTACGGCGCGGGATTCCCATGTCCATGAATGCGGGTATTTACATTCACATCCCCTTTTGCATCCGAAAATGCCCGTACTGCGATTTTTATTCCTCCGCCGATCTTTCCCTGGTTTCGGCATTTGCCGATGCGCTGATTGATGAAATACGGATGGCGGCATCCGGCGGTGATTATGCGGGAGCGGCATTCGATTCCATCTATATCGGGGGGGGCACACCCACGGTAATGGACACCCGGTCCATTGCACGCATCATGGCGGCTGTTTCAAATGCCTTTGTAATGCTGCCGGGTGTTGAAATCACCATCGAGGCCAATCCTGCAACCCTTTCAGCGCGTCAGCTCACCGACCTCCGCGGGATCGGTTTCAACCGGATCAATATCGGGCTTCAGTCGTTTGACGACGCTAACCTCGACTTTCTCGGGCGCCTTCACAACGGGCACGATGCCGTCAGCGCGGTGTATATGGCTGAAAAAAGCGGATTTGAAAACATCGGGATCGACCTGATGTACGGTTTGCCGGAACAGGCGCCTGAAAACTGGCAAAAGGACCTGGAAACAGCGGTTTCACTGAGCCCTGCGCATATATCATGCTATATGCTGACGTTCGAGCCGGGGACCGCCATGGACAATGCCCGTAAATCCGGGCGCTTCAAAATACCGGGGGACGAGGCCCAAAGCAATCTTTTCCGGATGGCAGACCAGGTCCTGACCCGAAAGGGATACGATCACTACGAAATATCCAATTTCGCCAGAGATACGCACCTGCGATCCCGTCATAATACGGGATACTGGAACAACCGGCCTTACCTGGGGCTGGGGCCGGCGGCCCATTCCTATGCGCCGCCCGTGCGAAAGGCCAATGTTCGCTCGGTTCGCCGGTACATCGGCCGCATGGAAGCGGGAAAATCGCCGGTTGAATCGACTGAGACACTGGATCTTCAGCAGCAGATCATGGAAGCCATATACCTGGGCCTGCGGCAGGCGGACGGCATCTGCTCTGCAGATTTCAACACCCGCTTCCAGGCGGATTTTTTTGCCATTTTTTCAGATGTGATCGGACGGTTTGTCAAGGAGGGATATCTCACCGCTGACAGCAGGGGCTGCAG
>SKZX01000127.1 GCA_007127175.1 Desulfobacterales bacterium | reverse complement strand
CCTGGTAACGTGACTCCAGGTCTGCGGCAATGTTTTTCCAGCCGCGTTTCAATGCCCGTTCATAACCGGGGACAAGGTGGCCGCATGTTGCCCCGGAGTTGCCGTAGCCGTGGTCATGAAACCATTTCATGCGGGCGCGCGCGCCTTTTTTGCCGTGGATCATTTGGTTCCGGGCGTCAGCTTCCTCCCGGGTCAGACACATGGACGCCTGGATGTTGAACCGGGCGCCGGCTATGAGGTCGCCGGGAAGGATTTCATGGGGCAGATGGTTGACCATGACCTCCCGGTTGAACCAGGCCCGCCGCTCGGGTATGGACCCGCCCCAGAAATCGTCTGCAAGCGCTACCGGCCTTGCGGCCATGCGATAGGACGAATGAATGGTCTGCATGAGGGCGTAGGTTTCCGGGACGATATAAAAGGTCAGTTCATTGTACTGCTCGTCCCACGGCGTGCCCGTTGTCCAGGAAGTGTACTCGTTGTTCCAGGCGCGTTCGGTGCCGTTGAAGTAATAGTCGCGAAGCCACTGAATGCGCTCGGAAAGCCCACTGGGGGTCTTGATGGGGTGTTCGGTTTTTTTTGCGGTTGACGGCATGGTGGCCTCCCCGGCTTATTGCCGGATATACGAATATAGGGTTTAATGCCGCCAGGATGTTGATCGATGCAGGGTGTATATCACGATCCGGCGGCAGGAATGTTTGCATCAAATATATCAGAAAATGCAGGGTTTGCAATTGATAAAATGGCTGTGGAAACCTTTAAAACAAAACCGAAAACCTCATGCCGGCACGCCCCAATGCGTCTTGCAGGCAAAAATCTATTGACGTTGGCGTTAATCATGTTGTAAGTTTCTTGAATCTAAGAATCTCTCCCGAACCATTGCCATCGTAACCCTTTCCATGCAAGGAGCTTGTGATGCTGCCCGAATTTTTTGAATTCTACAACCCCACCAAGGTCGTCTATCAGGTCGGAATCGCAACAGACCTGAAGCCGGAGCTGGACATCATCGGAAAAACGAAATATTTCATTATCTCCGATCACATCATCGCAGATCTGGGGCTGGTGGACAAAGTCGAGGCCGGGCTTGCCGAAGCGGGTTTTGAAGCCGTTGGCCGGTTCCTGGACGTGGCCCAGGACGCAAGGCTCAACGATGTGAAAAAATGCGCGGACCTGGTGAAAGCGTCCGGTGCCGAAGGCATTATTTCCATTGGCGGCGGCAGTGTGATCGATACGGCCAAGGCGGTCAATATCATGTTTTCCGCGGGAGGCGACCTGGTCGAAGATTATTCCGGCGCCCACACGCTCACCCGTCCCTTGAACCCCCACATTGTTATTCCCACAACCGCCGGGACCGGCAGCGAGGTCACCATGGTGGCCGTCATCTACGATGAAGACAACAAGGAAAAACTCGTATTCCCGGATAAGTACCTGCTTCCGAACCTGGCCGTGCTCGACCCGGAAATGACCCTGTCCCTGCCGCCGAAAATGACCGCGGCCACGGGCATGGACGCGCTCACCCATGCCATGGAAGCCTATGTCGGGATTCAGGCCTCCCCCGTATCCGATGTGTTTGCCGTCGGGGCCATCGACCTGATCATGAAAAACCTGGTCAGGGCCGTGGAGCAGGGCGATGATATCGAGGCCCGGGGCGGCATGCTGATTGCGGCCACCATGGCGGGCATTTCCTTTACGCATTCCATGTGCGGTGTCATCCATGGCATGGCCCATGCTGTTGGCGCCCACTTCCGGGTTCCCCACGGCGTTGCCAACGGGATCTTTCTGCCCCACGGCATGGAATTCAATTTTGAATTTATATATGAGAAACTGGCCCGGCTGGCCCCGGTCATGGGTGAGCCCGCAGAAGGGGTTGCCCCAGAGGATGCCGCAAGAAACGTTATCGCGGCCGTTCGCAGGCTGACCAGCCGCTTGAACGAGCTCGGCGCCCTTCCCATACGGCTGCGGGATGTGGGCGTACCCGAAGACAGCCTGCCCTTGATTGCCGAGAGCGCGCTGATGGACGGGTCTTCCTTTTACAATCCCCGTCCCATGGAAGACGAAGCGGAATTGCTGCCTTTCATTCAGAACGCTTATTAGCCCGGGGTTATTTTTTTTCGAAATGCACATTGCCGGAAGCCTCGACATCGAAATCGCTATCGGGATCGCAATCGAAAAAAAGAATGGCACACCTGGACTTCAAAAGATAAAATGCTGTTGTTTTTCAAAAGGAAGGCGCCGCGGTTTTTGGGGTTGCTGAAATCGATTTCGATCCTGATTTCGATTTCGATTTCGTTAAAAAAACAAGTCCCGGCTATTTGTCAATCATCCTAAATACAGAAAAGGGAAGTCATCATGGCAACGTTTGAAAGTGCTGAAAAATTCGAGGAAGTCCTGGTCGGTTTTTTCAAGTTGATGGGAGAAACACCGGCGATCGCCGACAAACTTCTTGCCTCCAAGCTCATTATCCGGTTCAACTATTCCGACCCGGACCTGGTGGTGGTCGTGGACTGCTCCGGGGACAAAATCGATGTCCGGCCCCACGACAAAGAAACCAAGGCCACCGTTGAAATGACCATGAGCGCGGATATCGCACACCGATTCTGGTTCGGCAAGGTTAATCTCACCATTGCCCTGACCCGGAAGGAAATGGTTGCCAAGGGGCCCATCCCCAAGGTGCTTAAACTGCTTCCCGCCATCAAGCCGTCCTATGCCTTGTATCCGGAATATCTCGAAGCAAACGGCTATGGGGAATATAATATCCTGAAAAAGAAATAGCGTTTTTTTGAGGCGGGGTGCCCGAAAGCGCTCCCCGGATTATAAATATGGAACTTGAGGATTATTATTATGGGCGGTTATGCAGGCCAGTTGCTGTATATTGACCTGACATCGGGCAGCGTTGAGAAAAAACCCCTGGATATGCAATTGGCCAGGGATTTTATCGGCGGGCTGGGGTTCGGGACACGGATTTACCTGGATATGATCAAAGACAACCCGGAAGTGGCGGCGCTTGCGCCGGAGAACCCGTTTGTCATCATGACCGGCCCTGTTACCGGCTTGAAAATGGACGGCGCCGCCCGTTGGACAGTGGGCACCCGTTCGCCCCAGACCGGTTTCTGGGGGGATGCCAATGTCGGCGGTTTTTTCGGCGCACACCTGAAGTTTGCCGGCTACGACGGCATTGTCCTCACCGGAAAGGCGCAGGCGCCATCCTATATATATATTGATGACGACACCGTTGAAATCCGGGACGCGGACGCGTATTGGGGGATGGACACGTATGCGACCGATGAGCGCATGAAAACGGACCTCAAAGGTCAGTCCAAGCGTTCCGGGCAGGTGCTGGCCATCGGCCCGGCCGGTGAAAACCTGATCCCTTTTGCCTCCATTATCAACAACAAGCGGCATGCCGCGGGCAGGACCGGCATGGGCGCTGTGTGGGGGTCAAAAAACCTCAAGGCCATCTACGTTTCCGGCTCCGGCAAGGTGGTTCCGGCCCAACCGGACGAACTCAAGGCGCTCAAGGAGGAGTTGAAGGAGGTCTACGAGGAAAGCATCTTCATTGAGGCCCTCAAGGCCAGCGGCACGCCGGCCCACATTGATGTCGGCATCATCAGCGGGGACGTGCCCATTAAAAACTGGCTGATCAGCGACTGGGAGGGCATGGACGATATCGGCCCGGGGGCCATCGATGAAAAAATCAATGTCGGGCACAAGACCTGCTACGGCTGTACGGTGGCCTGCAAAAAGGAAGCACAGGTCAAGGAGGGGCCCTATAAAATGGAGAAAGGGCCGTCCCCGGAATATGAGACCGTGGTCAGCTTCGGCTCCCTCTGCCTGAACAACAACATCGAGTCTGTTGCCAAGGGGAACGAGATCTGCAACCGTTTCGGCATGGACACCATTACCTGCGGGGCGACCATCGCCTTTGCCATTGAGTGCTTTGAAAACGGCCTCATCACAGAGGCTGACACCGATGGGGTGAAGCTGAACTGGGGAAATGCTGAGGCCATCGTGGCCATGACCGAAAAAATCGGCAGAAGAGACGGGTTCGGGGCGGTACTGGCCGAGGGGAGCGCCCGGGCCGCTGCCAAAATCGGTAAGAACGCCGCTGACTTTCTGACCACGGTCAAAGGCCTTGAAGCGCCCATGCACGATCCCAGGAGCGCCCACGGATATGCACTGGCCTACGGCGTGTCCCCACGGGGGGCTTGCCACGAGGCCAGCCTTAATTTCAATGTTGAGGGTGGGGCCATGTTCATCCCGGAAATCGAAGCGCTGTCCATGGAGCTCGAAGAGCACTCCAGCGACAAGCGGGCCGAGTTGAACGTGGCCTGCCAGGATTACGGGATGTTTTTTTCAAGCTGCGCTGTTTTTTGCAACCTGGGTTCCGCCCCGCTCAACGCGACCCAGGCCGTTGCCATGGTCAATTACGCCACCGGGTTTGACTATACGATTGACGAGGTGGTTGAGATCGGCAAACGCGTGTGGTACCTCAAGCGCGGCCTTTCCAACCTGTTCGGCGCCAGGGCCGGAGACGACCGGCTGCCCAAGCGGCTGATGACAATGATGGAAGAAGGGCCCACCGAGGGGAGCATGCCGGATATGGACCGGATGTTATCGGAGTTTTATGCGCTTCGCGGGTTTGATGAAAACGGCGTACCGAAAAAGGAAGTTCTGGAGCAGCTGAAGCTTGACGATCTGGCCAAGCTGCTCCATGGCGGGTAAAACAGATTGATAGTGGGGGCAGGTTTGTTTTATAAAACGGGGACAGATTTCAAATCTGTCCCCGTTTTTCTATCCAAACCCGTCCCTGTTCACCCCATCGCAATAGTGCATCTGGCATTTGAGCGGCCGCTGATAATAAATGCTGCAGCGCCCACCACCGTCCAGGTGCGGGCATGCGGCAACCCGGACGTTTCCTTCCAGCATAAACCCGACCGACTCACCGGAGTCCGGAAACCGGCCGCAGCATTCATGGATTTTGTCCGCTATGGGACATTCGTCGCAAGCGTTCATGGCGTAAGGAATTTTCAGGGCTTCTGGTTATTGGAAAGCAGTCGAAATGTTTCTTCATAAATATGGCTTCGG